>JACCYP010000169.1 GCA_013696425.1 Thermoleophilaceae bacterium | reverse complement strand
CCCTTGAACTCATACGACTCCTCGCCCTTGAGCTCCTCGGCGTAGAGGTCGTCCTCGTCAGAGAGCCCGCTCGTGAGCCCCCAGGCGACCTTGCCGTTGTGGCCGAGCCCGATCACGGGCACGCCCGGAGCGGTGAAGCCGCGCACGTCGAGGCCGGGTCCGTGCACCTCGAGCTCCACGAACAGCTCCGGGATCGAGTAGCCGAGCTGCGGGCCGTTGAAGAGCGTCGCCCCGCCGGCCGCGCCCTTCACGGCCCACATGTTCGAGCCGCCGATGCCGCTCGAGCCGGCGAGCTCCTGATCGCGCGCGGGGAGGTGGAGACCGTCGACGAACTTCCTCGACTGCACGTATGCCTTCTGCTCCTGCTTGCGGGTACGCCCGGGGCGCCCGGGGAAGGCGCCGTTCTCGGGCGGCACCGTACCCACCTGGCCGGGCACGCGCAGGGGCAGCAGCTTGTCGAAGATCCGCGAGCCGAGCCCCTTCAGCGCGCGCGCGTTGTCGAGCTCGAGGCCGTCGCCCGAGGGAACCGTGCGCGCGAGGAAGACGCCGACCGAGGCCGAGTCGCGCAGCGTCCAGTCGGGGATCGGGAGGGCGCCGACCGCGGCGAACTCGCCGGGCAGCTTCGAGGGGTCCAGGCGGGCCTCCGCGAACCAGGCGTTGATGCCGTCGCGGTAGGCCTCGGTGCGCCTGAGCAGGTCGGGTCGCGCCTTCGCGATGAAGGCGTCGAGCTCGGGGCCCGTGTAGTAGTCGCGGCGGGCGACGATGTCGTCGTCCACGTAGTCCTTGCCGAGGATCTCCGCGAGCCGGCCCTGCGTCGCGCGGCGGAAGAGCTCGAGCTGGAACATCCGGTCCTGGGCGACCGCGTAGCCGGCGCCGAACCACGCGTCGGCCTCGGTGGCGCCGGTGACGGCGGGCATGCCGAACTTGTCGCGCACGATCTTCACGCCGGCCTTCGGCTCCTCCGTCGCGCCCGGCTGGCCGAAGCCCGAGGGCTTGAAGTCGAAGTTCAGGAACAGGCTCGTCTGGTCTTGCAGGTGCGGCGAGCCGGTGCCACTCGTGAGCCCGGCGGCGCTCACGAAGCCGCTCTGCCCTGGGGGCAACACGCTGCCCGCCTGGCGCACGGCAGCGCTCGCCGGCGGGGCGAGTGCGAGTACCGCCAGTAGGACTAGGAGCTTGCCGCGAGCCACTCTCGCATCGAAGTGTGATGCAAGACGTGATCATCTGACGCCAGTTCGCCCGCGAGCTCGCCGACAAGGCCGTAGCGCTCGGCCACGACATTGTGCTGGTGGATGGTCTCGAGGTTCTCCTGGCGGGACATGATGAAGGCGTCCTCGCGGAGGTCCCCGAAGCGCTCGAGGGCCATGCGGATCGCCTCGCGCACGCAGTCCTCGACGAAGCGTGGGCGACGGTGGGCCTTCTCGACCACCTCCACCTCGTCGGAGCGCTTCATCAGCTCATAGATCTCCGAGCTCATCGATTGCTCGACGATCTCGAGCAGCGCCAGGGCGTCGATCGACTTGTCGCACTCCTCGACGCAGCCGAGCCAGAGCGTGCCGAGCCCGCGCTGGTTGTGAGTGGCCACGGGGACGACGTTGAGGATGCGTGCGATCTCGTCCTCGGAGAACCCTTCCTCGACGAGGCGCTCGTGTGAGCGCGCGGCCACCATCTCCTGCGCGCACGGGCACGCGGTCATGCCCTGGGCCTGGACGCCGACGAGGCGGCGGGTGCCCTTCGCGCTCGCGGCCGCGGAGCCGAACAGCGTGTAGATCTCCTGGGTGAGCGCGCCGGATGCGGGCGTCGTCTTGTGCTCGGGGTAGCGCGCGGCGATCGTGACCTCCGCGCGCAGCGCGTCCTGCGCGTCGCGCACGCGCTCGGCGATGTGCGCCGCGAGCGTCTCCGCCTTGAACGCCTCGCCGAGCACGACCTCGTCGATCGCCTCGTTCACGGTCTCCTCGAAGCGCGACATGTGCGCGCCCTTCTGGCCCGGGTTGAGATCGACGAAGCATTCGAGCTCCGCGTAGAAGAGCTGCTCGCTCTCGCCGACGCCGATCCGCACGACCTTCTCGACGCCCGTCACGCCCACGCGCGACAGCGACAGGTGGGTGCTCGGGCGGCGGGCCTGCACGTCGTCCAAAAAGGGAGCCAGCAAACGTTCGGCCATGGTCAGAAACTTAGCGGCGCGTTCCTGTAACGTTCCGCGCCGGCTAGGACGCCCACCGTGGCTCAGCCCCTTTTCACGGCATTTGCCGCGTAGTCAAAAAACAGCAAAGCAGCACGATGGGTGCGTTCCTTCTGTCAGGGGGACCGCGTAAATCGTCTCGATGGAGCGAGGGGCTTTTTTGACTGCAAAGGAAGAAGGGGTACTGCTCACAAGGCAGACACCCGAGGCGCCGTTCAGCGAAGTGGACGAGCTGCGTACGCTCGTTACCGAGGGCAAGGAGCGCGGATTCCTGACGTTCGAGGAGATCGCGTCCTGTCTGGAGGAGGTCGAGGTCACCAAGGAGCAGGTGCAGGAGCTGCACGCGCACCTCTCAGAGCATGGCGTCGATGTCGTCTCCCAGAAGGACGGCAAGCTCGCAGTCGGGGAGCTCGGCAAGGTCGAGACCGCCGCCGCCGCCCAGAAGGACCCGGTCGCGCCGAAGAAGGTGGAGGTCGACCTCACCGTCGAGCCCTCGCTCGATTCGCTGCGCCTCTACCTGCGGTCGATCGGCCGCGTCGAGCTGCTGACCGCCGAGCAGGAGGCCCATCTCGCAAAGCGCATCGAGCGCGGCGACATGGTCGCCAAGCAGCAGATGGTCGAGGCCAACCTGCGCCTTGTCGTCTCGATCGCCAAGGGCTACCTCGGCCGCGGGCTCACCTTCCTCGACCTGATCCAGGAGGGCTCGCTCGGGCTCATCCGCGCGGTCGAGAAGTTCGACTACCGCCGCGGCTTCAAGTTCTCGACATACGCCACCTGGTGGATCCGCCAGGCCGTGACCCGTGCCATCGCCGACAAGGCGCGCACGATCCGCATCCCCGTGCACATGGTCGAGAAGCTGAACAAGGTCGTGCACGTCGAGCGCCAGCTGGTCCAGGAGCTCGGCCGTGAGCCGACTCCCGAGGAGATCGCCGTCGAGCTCGAGTGGACCGCCCGCGAGGTAAAGGACATCCTGCGCATGGCGCAGCTGCCCGTGTCGCTCGAGAAGCCGATCGGCGAGGAGGAGGAGTCCGAGCTCGGTGACTTCGTCGAGGACGAGACGGCCGAGTCCCCCTTCGAGCTGGCCAGCGAGAACCTCCGCAAGGAGAACGTCCGCAAGGCGCTCGACGCCCTACCCGCGCGCGAGCGCGAGGTGATCGAGATGCGCTTCGGCCTCACTGGAGGCCAGGCACGCACCCTCGAGGAGGTGGGCCGCGCCTTCGGTGTCACCCGCGAGCGAATCCGCCAGATCGAGAACAACACGCTGAAGAAGCTCCAGTCGCTGCCGGAGGCGCAGCGGTTGCGCGACGCGGCACCGTAGGCGGCGGGTTCATCCGGAGCTGGAGCGGCGTGGTCAAGCGGTGGGAGATCGGGCGGTGCGAGTTGCTCTTCGTCTGCGTGGCGGACGGGCGGCGCTGGTGCATCCCCTCAGGCGCGGTCGACGGCGGCAACGCGATCCGCCTCGGAGGACCTAAGTACGCGGGGTTCGAGGTCGACCGTGGCGAGCCGATGCCCTCTGAAGTACCGGCTCTAGACTCCGCGATCTGACCCTCGGCGGGATACCGAAGCGGTCAAACGGGATGCGCTGTAAACGCATTGGCTATGCCTTCGCAGGTTCGAATCCTGCTCCCGCCATCTGTAGTGGCAACGCCCATCGCTAGGCTTGCGGCCCCCGCCCAGCTAGCTCAGTTGGTAGAGCACTTCCATGGTAAGGAAGGGGTCGCCGGTTCGAGTCCGGCGCTGGGCTTTGCCCTTCGGGCGACTCAGGTTTGGGGAGCCACCCCGTAGCGGAACTCCTCGATGAGCTGCGCGAGCCGCGCCGGCTCCTGAGCCATGAATGCATGGCCGCCGCCCTCGAACACTGTGGGCTCCGAAGCGCCCGGCAGCGCAGCAGCCAGCAGCGCCGCGTTCTCCGGCGGGATCACCACGTCCTCGCTGCCGGCGGCCACCAGCACCGGGCAGGCGATCGAGGCAAGCCGGCCATCGGAACGCTCCGCGTGCCACGCGTCCATCGCGCGCTCCTGCGCCGTGAGCACGTCGGGATCGAGCGCCGCGCGCGCGGCCGCCACCACGTCGCCGAACTGCGCGTCGATTCCCGTGGCGAGCGACGGCGGGAACAGCAGGCCGAGCAGGCGCGTGGCCCGGTCGCGCGGCGTGCCGCCATGGTCGACCAACGCCGCGGCCACCTCATCCGTGGAGCGCACGGCGCCCGGCCCACCGCCGTCGGTGGAGAGCAGCACGAGCGCCTCCACCCGCTCCGGCGCCCGCGCGGCCATGACCTGCGCCACGAACCCGCCCATCGACCACCCCGCCACGGGCGCCGAAGCGATGCCGCGCGCGTCCATCAGGGCGAGCACGTCCTCGGCCATCGAAGCCACACTCAGCGTGGCCGTGGCCGGCGAATCCCCCACGCCGGCGTTGTCCGGGCACAGCACCGACGCGAACGAGCCGAGCGAGTCGAGGAACGTCGGATCCCAGTCGTCCTTGGTGGCCGCGTAGCCGTTCACCAGTACGAGCGGCGGGCCGGAGCCCACGGCGTTCGATGCGAGCACGGGGCTCGGGCTGGGGACTAGGCCCGCTCGCCTTCGCTGCGCTCGCGGTCGTCCAGATGCTCCGCGATCAGCATGCGCGTGCGCCCGATCACGCGGTGCCAGCCCCGCTCGTCACCTTGGTCGAGCTGGTCGCGCGTGTCGTCGTGCACGAGCAGCTGAACCTTGAAGAGCGTTGGTTCACCATCCGCGCCAGGCTCGATCACATGGATGTCCGCGAGTCGTTCGGCCATCGATTCCCACTCTCGCACGGCACCACGCGCTTCGCTACATCAATCGTCCGTCCAGTCGCTACCTTGGGATCGCTGCCAAGAACGGCGCTCGCCGCCCTCATAGCGGCGCCGCCGTAGGCCTCGGCGGATGCGGCGAGGAGGGAACCGCGCCCGGCGAGTTCCAGAACGGAATGAACCTCACCGCCTACCAGCCCGAGGTGCTCGCGAGCCCCGCCGGGGCCAAGGCGCTCTCGGCGCTGAACGCGATCGGCGTGAGCCACGTCGCGCTCGTGCCGACCGAGTACCAGGACGGCAAGACCTCGACGACGATCGGGCCCGACCCGATGAAGACGACCTCGGAGCAGAGCCTCCTCGACTCCATGGCCCGCGCGAAGCAGCTCGGTCAGAAGATCGTGCTGAAGCCCGCGGTCGACGCCCGCGACAACACCTTCCGCGGGGAGTTCGAGCCGAGCGACCGCGCGGCCTGGTTCGCCTCCTACACGGCGATGATCGACCGCTACGCCGCTCGAGCGGGTGAAGTTCTGGGACGACCTCGACTACATAGGCGTCGACGCCTACTACCCACTTGCCAAGCAGGCCGGCGCCAGCGTCGAGGATCTGATCGAGGGCTGGGAGGGTCCGAAGAAGCAGATCGAGAAGGTCCACGACGAGTTCGAGAAGCCGGTGGTGTTCCCGGAGATCGGCTACGAGGCCCTGGCCGGCACGGCGGTCCGTCCCTACGGCGGGGCCGAGGGCCCGCCGGACGAGGGTGCGCAGGCGCGCGCCTACCAGGCGGCCTACGTCGTCTGGAAGGACGTCGACTGGTTCGCCGGCCTCTACTGGTGGGAGTGGTCGGCCACCGGTGAGGATGATCCCTACGACCCGGCCGGCCGTCCCGCGGAGGCCGTGATCAAGCGCAACGGCGGTTCTCGCTAGCCTCTAGCCCATGGCCGGAGAAGTCCGCATAGCCGTCACCCTCGCCTGCGAGGACTGCAAGCGGCGCAACTACCAGACGCAGAAGTCCAAGCGCAATCATCCGGATCGGATCGAGTTCCGGAAGTACTGCCGCTGGTGCGGGAAGCACACCCCGCACAAGGAAACCCGCTAGCCCGCTCCCCGAGGTGGCTCGTAGCAACCGACAGCGGGCCAAGCAGCGCCAGGCCGAGAGGCGGGCGCGCCGCTTGGAGCAGCAGCAGGAGGAGCAGGTCGACCTCGAGGTCGGCGCGCCTCCGCGGGATCTCGGCAGCTCCGAGTCGACGCTTGATTCCGAGCAGCGCGAGGACGAGGCCGCCGAGGATCTCGACGCGACGACCGAGGCGGAGATCGACGAGGAGTACGACTTCGAGGACGAGGAGCAGCCCTATGAGGAGGGCGGCGAGCCTCCGGTCCAGGGTCCGCGCGGGGTCCGCGGGGGCGAGTCCGGCGAGCCGGAGAAGGCGGATGGCAAGTCGCGCGGTAGAGTCCTCAACTTCCTCGCGAACAGCTGGGCTGAGCTCCAGCGCGTTCAGTGGCCCAACCGTCAGGCGGTCATCTCGCTGACGGGGGTCGTCCTCGGCTTCGTACTGCTTGCCGGCGGCTACCTCGGGGCGCTCGACGCCGTGTTCTCGAGGATCATCGAATCCATCATCTGAGTCGCGGGAGCTGAACTCCCCGCAGGGGTAATCGCTAAGTGTTTCGCTGGTACGCCGTCAACACCTATTCAGGACACGAGAACAAGGTCAAGCACAACCTGGAGCACCGGGTCACGTCGCTGAACCAGGAGCGCAACGTGCGCCAGATCGTGATCCCCATCGAGACCGTCTCCGAGATGAAGGACGGCCAGAAGGTGCAGATCGAGCGGCGCACGATGCCCGGCTACGTGCTCGTGAACATGGACCTGAACGAAGACTCCTGGGGTCTCGTGAAGAACACGCCCGGCGTCACCGGCTTCGTCGGCGCGGCCAACAAGCCCGTGCCGCTCTCCCAGCTCGAGATCGACAAGCTGCTCAACCGCGAGACGGCCGAGCGCCCGCGCACCCGCGCGCAGTTCTCGATCGGCGAGTCCGTGAAGGTCGTCTCGGGTCCGCTCTCGGACTTCTCGGGCGAGATCTCCGAGATCAACGACGATGCTGCCAAGCTCAAGGTGCTCGTTTCCATCTTCGGCCGCGAGACTCCCGTTGAAGTCGGCTTCGACCAGGTGAAAAAGATCTAGATGGCCAAGAAAGTCATGACGCTCATCAAGCTGCAGGTCCCCGGCGGAGCCGCCAACCCGGCGCCCCCGGTCGGTCCTGCGCTCGGCCAGCACGGCGTGAACATCATGGAGTTCTGCAAGGCGTTCAACGCGCAGACCCAGGGTGAGAACGGCACCACCATCCCGGTCGAGATCACCGTCTATGAGGACCGCTCCTTCACCTTCATCACGAAGACCCCGCCGGCGGCCGTGCTCATCAAGGAGGCGATCAACCTGCAGAAGGGATCCTCCGAGCCCAACCGCGACAAGGTCGGCAAGATCACGAAGGACCAGGTGCGCCAGATCGCCGAGAAGAAGATGCCCGACCTGAACGCCAACGATCTCGACCAGGCGTCGAAGATCATCGAGGGCACCGCGCGCTCGATGGGCGTGGACGTCGTCTGATGGCCCACGGCAAGCGCTACAAGGAGGCCTACGCCAAGGTCGACCGTGAGAAGGAGTACGAGCCCGCCGAGGCCATCGCCCTGCTCAAGGAGACCGCCGGCGCGAAGTTCGCCGAGACCGTCGAGGTGCACATCCGCACCGGCTTGAACGTCCGCCACGCCGAGGAGCAGCTGCGAGGAACCCTCGCGCTCCCCAACGGCCTAGGAAAGGACGTGACGGTCGCCGTGTTCGCCAAGGGCGACAAGGCGCGCGAGGCCACCGATGCCGGCGCGGACATCGTGGGCGACGACGATCTCGCCAAGAAGGTCGAGGAGGGCTTCACCGACTTCGACGTCGTGATCGCGACCCCGGACATGATGCCCGTGATCGGCAAGCTCGGCCGGGTGCTCGGGCCGCAGGGCAAGATGCCGAACCCGAAGGTGGGCACGGTCACCGCCGACGTCTCCAAGGCGGTCTCGGAATCGAAGGCCGGCAAGGTCGAGTACCGCACCGACCGCCACGCCATCGTCCACATGTCGATCGGCAAGTCCGACTTCGAGGAGAAGGCGCTGCTCGAGAACTACGCCGCCCTGATCGACGAGATCATCCGCGCCAAGCCGGCCTCGGCGAAGGGCAAGTACCTGGAGACCGTGACCATCACCAGCACCATGGGCCCCGGCATCCGCATCGACCCCACCCGCACCCGCAACATCACCGGCGAAGAGGCCGCGCTAGCCTCCTAGCCAAGAACTTCGAACCGCCCGAGACCTCCGGCAGCTAAGTCCGGAGCAGGTGGGGATCGATCAGGTTTCTCCTGTCCGAGCCCGCCTGCGTGCGGGCTCTTTTATTTGGAGAAACCTTTGAATCGCGACCAAAAAGCAGCCGTCATCGAAGAGGTGGCGACACAGATCAAGGAGTCCGAGGCGGTCTTCGCCGTCGACTACCGCGGCATCTCCGTGCCGCAGGCGGCCGAGCTGCGCGAGAAGCTGCGCGATGCCGACGCAACCTTCCGCATCGTCAAGAACACGCTCACCGACCGGGCCGCCGACGAGGCCGGCGCGGAGACGCTGAAGCCGCTCCTCAAGGGCCCCACCGCCTTCACCTTCGTGCGCGGCGACGTCGCGCTCGCCGCCAAGGCGCTCGCGAACTTCCGCAAGGAGACCGAGCTGCTCGAGCTCAAGGGCGGGACCATGAACGGCGCCGAGATCTCGATCGAGGACATCCAGGCGATCGGACGGCTGCCCGCCCTCGAGGTGCTTCACGGCCAGCTCGTGGGCACCCTCGCCGCGCCGATCACCGGCGTGGTCCGCGGCCTGAACGCGCTGATCGCCGGTGTTGCGATCCAGCTCAGCCAGATCGCCGAGCAGGGGCTCGTGAGCGGGTCCGAGCC
>JACCYP010000161.1 GCA_013696425.1 Thermoleophilaceae bacterium | reverse complement strand
GGCGCAGGGCGAAGAGGAACTGCGAGATGAACTCCCCGCCGTAGGGGTAGGGCGGGCGCAACGCGCTCATCAGCGTCTTGCCGGTCAGGATCATCATGTCCCCGACCTGTTCGAGCAGGGCCTTCGTCGGCAGGAACGCCCTGTCGGCTACAGCTCTGACCACGTGGGCTCCTCCCCAGGCGTCATAGGGCAGCAATGTAGTCGAGCCGCGTTCCTAACTACAACTGACAACCGTCACCTGGCGCCCCGAGTGACTGGTATGTTCGCCCCGCCTTGAGGGAGAGAGGATCCAAACTCCTAGTTACTGCGCTCGCTTGCGGGGCTCTTACCGGCCTGTCCGCATGCGGTGGCGATTCGAAGAGGCAGGACGCCGACGAGCCCACGGGCAACTTCGAGGTCGAGGTCACCGAAGCCGAGTTCCCGAAGAAGCAGAAGCTCGCGAAGAACTCCCAGATGGTGATCAAGGTGAAGAACACCGGCGACAAGGAAGTGCCGAACGTCGCGGTCACCGTCAACGGCTTCACCTTCAAGAAGAACGATCCGACGCTCGCGGACCCGACCCGGCCCGCGTTCGTCGTCAACTCGATCCCCAGGGGCAGCGATACCGCCTACGTGAACACCTACGCTTTCGGGAAGCCGCTGAAGCCCGGCAGGACGGCCACGTTCAAGTGGCGCGTGACGGCGGTCAAGCCCGGGCCCTACAAACTGGCGTACGAGGTCGCCGGCGGCCTGAACGGCAAGGCGAAGGCGGTCAACGAGTTCGGCCGGGCGCCCACCGGGCTCTTCATCGGCTCCGTCTCCGACGCCGCGCCCAACTCACGGGTGGGCGCCGACGGCGAGACGGTGATCACCGACGGCGAGAAGGAGAAGAAGGAGCCGTCGAACGTGCAGCCGAGCCAGGACGCCGAGCTGCCGCCCACGGGCGACAACGAGTCTCCCTCGGGCGAGACTCCCTAAGCCTCGACTCGAGGCTTAGGGTCAGCGCTTCCGCTTCGTCTTCTCGAGGCAGTAGCGCTTGCCTCCGGAGATCGCGTTGAACCTGCAGGCCTGAAGCTCCTCGGCCTCCTTCACGACCTTGGACCGCGCCCTGGCGTCGTCGCAGGAGACCACCTCGAGGTCCGGAGTCGAGTCCACGCTCCGCGCGGTCGTGCACGCGCCGACCTCGAGGCCGATGTCCTCCCCCTCCCCCTCGTCGCCGCCGCAGCCGGCGATCGCGAGGCAGGCGACCAGTGGCGCCAGATACCTCATCGGCGTTCGTATCCCGGGCAGCGCTCGACGGGGACGCGCGGATACTTCGGGAAGCGCTCGTCGGTCTTGTGCCTGAGGCACATCGAGAACTCGGATCCGCGTCCGGACCGGATCAGCTTCTGGTGCTTGCAGCTGTCACAGAGCCCGGACCTCACCGCAGGAAGCGCGCGAGTGCCGGAACGAACCGCTCCGCCTTCTGGAACATGAAGCCGTGCTTGCCCCCGACCTTGACGACCTTCGTGGGCGCGGTGAGCGCCGTCGCGGCTTGGGCGGCGGGCGCGCCGAGCAGCAGGACGGTGAGGATCGCGAGCGTGCGGGCCATGCCCCGATCGTAGCCCGGGGCCAGATGACTGATTCCCCGATCCCCGCACGCGCGGATGACGCGCCATGCCTTCGCCTGGACGCGCCCCCGCACGCACGGCGCCGGGGAATCAATCATCTAGCGCGGAAGCTGCGGCGCGATGATGCGGTAGGCCTTCAGGCCAAGTCCCAGGCGCTCGCGGTCCTCGGAGGTGAACGGGTCGAGGCCCGTGAGCTCGCGGATCCGTTCAAGCCGGTAGCTCACCGTGTGGCGGTGGGCGTGGATCGCGCCCGCGGTGGCGTTCATGTTGCAGTTGTTGCCGAGGTAGGCCTCGAGCGTCCCGACGAGGTCGGTCGTGTACTGCTCGTCGTATGCGACGAGCTTCGCGAGCGTGTCCTCGTAGAAGGAGCGCACCTCCTCGGGGTGTGAGGCAAGCACGCGAAACAGCAGCCGGTAGGTGCCGTCGCCGATCTCCTGCGAGGGCGGTCCGCCGCCCTGGTGGGTGACCTCGAGCACGAGCTCGGCCTCCTCGAGCGCGCGGCGCATGTCCGAGGGCTCGGAATAGCAGGAGGAGAGACCCACGGTGGCCTGGCGCCCGAGCCGTGCGGCAACCCTGCGCGCCTCCTCGAGCGGGACCGGCAGCAGTGCGTAGACGCGGTCGCCCACCCGCTGCGCGAGCGCGGGGGCGCACTCCGAGGCGATGGCGGCGAGCAACCGCCCGGGTGCGCGGGGGCCGGGGTCGGCCACGAGGGCGACGGCACCTCCGGAGAGGTCGCAGCCGAGCCGGGCCGAGCGGCGGATGACATCGCCCGGCTCGAGATCGTCGCGGGTGCGAAGCTCCTCGAGGAAGGAGCCGCGAAGGTTCTGCTCGGTCTCGTCGCGCGCTTCGGCGACGGCCACCTCGGTGAGCGCGGCCACGGCGGCCACGTGGAGATACTCGCCGGCATCGGCGCCGCCCTTGGCGAGCATCAGCACCGCGCCGAGCTCCTGGCCACCCGAGACGATCGGCACCTCGGCGCTCACCTCGGCGGGGCGCTTGGGCTTGCCGCCCGCGAGGCGCGCGGCCACATAACGCTCGTACGGAGCCCAGTCCTCGACCGGCGCCCCGAGGCGCGGCACGATCACCGCGACGGGGGCGTGGGTGTGCGCGGCGGCTATCTCCGCCACCCGCGCCAGGCCCTCACCCGCCACCACGGCGCCCACCATTTCCAGGTGGGCGCCGCGTGGCGAGGGGAGGGATTCCGGTGAGCCCATAAAGCGGACACCTGTGCTGGTCCTTGCGGAGCCAGGCAGCAGTGCGCCGGCTGGAGAGACGGCGGGGAGCTAGCCCCCCGCCGTGATCTCCTCTGACCCGTGGGACTGCGTCACTTCCTCGCCGGCCTCGCCGGTTCGGATGCGGATCGCCTCCTCGACGGGAAGGATGAAGATCTTCCCGTCGCCCACCGATCCCGTGCGCCCGTGCTTGAGGATCGTGTCCGTGATCGTCGACACGGAGGCGTCGTCGACCACGCATTCGATCTTCAGCTTCGGCCGCAGGTGGATCGCGATCTCCGAGCCGCGGTAGTGCTCGGTGATCCCCTTCTGACGGCCAGAGCCCTTCACCTCGGTGATCGAGAGGCTGGGGTAGCCGGCGTCGAGCAGATCCTGGCGGATCGACTCGAACGCCTCGTGCCTTATGTAGGCGACAACCATCTTCATGAGGTCACCTCGGCTGTCATTGCACTCACCGTCTGTGGACTACCCACTCCCTTGGAGGCGTAGTCCGGTGCGGCCGGACCCGTGGATCCGGCACCGAACTCGGCCGCCGGGATGAACTGCTCCGGGTAGCCGTACATGCCGTGGCTCGTGATGTCGAGACCGGCGTCCTCTTCGTCGTCGGTGACGCGCAGGCCAATGGTGGCCTTGATCGCCCCGAAGGTGAGCATCGAGAGGATGAACACCGCCGTGAAGGCGGCCGCTACGCCGACGGCCTGAACTCCCAGCTGCTCGAACGAGCCGCTGTAGAACAGCCCCGGATCGCCGATTCCGTTGTACTCGGCGAGACGGGGTGACGTGAACAGACCGCACGCCAGCGTGCCCCACACACCGGCCAGGCCGTGTGCGGAGAGAGCACCGACAGGGTCATCGAGCTTCTTGTCGATCGCGTAGACGCCGTAGACGACGATCACGCCGCCGACCGCGCCGATGATCGGAGCAGCCCAGAACTCGATGTAGCCGGAGGGAGCCGTGATCGCAACGAGACCCGCGATCGCGCCGTTGCCCGCCACGCCGACGTCGAGCGTCTTGTCCTTGAGCCACGCAACCAGCGAAGCGGCTATGACACCACCCGCGGCACCGAGCTGGGTGACCAGCGCGACCTCCGCGAAACGGTTGTCGGCCACGCCGAGCGTGGAACCGGCGTTGAAGCCGAACCAGCCGAGCCACAGGATCAGCACACCGAGGCCGACGAGCGGCATCGAATGGCCGGGGATCGCCCTCGGCTTGCCGTCAGGGCCGTACTTGCCCTTACGGGGACCGAGGAGCAGCAGCGCCGCGAGGGCGCCGGTGGCGCCGACGAGGTGAACCACTGTCGATCCGGCGAAGTCCTGAACGCCGTTCCCGATCTCGGAGAGGAAGCCCCCGCCGAAGATCCAGTGGGCGCCGAGCGGATAGATGACCGCCGCGAACACGACCGCGTAGATCACGTATGCGGAGAACTTGATCCGCTCGAGCGTCGTGCCCCAGACGATCGCCAGGGACACGGCACAGAACATGAACTGGAACAACATGAACGCCGCCTGGTCTCCGAGCGCGGGCGTACCTGCGACTTCCTGGGCGTGCGAGAAGAAGAACCCGCTGTCGCCGGCGATCAGACCGTCACCGCCGAAGGCGATGGCGAACCCTACGGCCCACCAGGCGATCGACGCAATGGAGAAGTTGGCGAGGATCTTCGCCACTCCGGAGCCGGCGTTCTTCCCGCGGGAAAACCCGATCTCCAGAAAAGCGAAGCCGGCCTGCATGAACATGACGAGGACCGTCGCAACGATGATCCAAGTCACGTCGAGGCTGCCGGCGACATCCTCGATGTTGAACTCCCCCTGGGCATTGGCCACACCTGGGGCCAGGAGCAAAGCTCCCAGCGCGGCGAGTGGGGCAGACGCCCACAAGGCGCGTCTTTTCATCTGAACATTCCCTCCTTGGGACGTAGTTGGACCAGCGAACCTCCAACTTGCCAAGCGAAAGGCCCCCCGTCTTTGTCCACCTGTCGAAAGATCCGCGGAGCATTTCTCCAGGTGGTCGAAGACGAGGGGCCTCTATGTCCAGATGGCCCTTCTGTAGCGCGAAAGGGACTACTTGATGAACAACATCTCGCTGTACTTCGGCAGCGGCCACAGATCGTCGGCCACGATGCCCTCGAGCTGATCCGCGACCTCGCGGACCGAGTCCATGCGGGCGAGCTGCGTGTCCCGCGCGTAGACGGCCAGGTCGAGCCCCTCGATGTCGTCGGGGTAGACGTTGGCCTCGTCGAGGGCGTCGATCGCACGGATGAACTCCTCGGTGAGCGGACGCGTCTTGGTGGCCTCGACCCCGGACCTGTCCTCGAGCTCGAGCTGGCGGAGTGCCGCCGGCAGGAGCTGGGTGCGGGCGATCGTGGCCGTGGTCTCGGCCTCGATGTTCGCGGTCATCGAGTACTGCTCGAGCCAGACCTCGTAACGCGACTCGAGCTCGCGCTCGGAGAGCACCTCGTACTTCCCGAAGGTCGCGACGGTGTCCGGCGCGACCACCTCCGGCAGGGCGTCGGGCGAGGTGCGGAGGTTCTTGAGCCCCCGCTGCTGGGCCTCGGCATGCCACTCCTCGGCGTAGTTGTCGCCGCTGAAGCAGACCGCCTTGTTGGCCGAGTAGGCCTCCTTGACGACCTCGCCGACGGCGCCCGGCAGATCGGTGCTCCCACCAAGCTTCTGCTCAAGGGAGTCCGAGAGTTCGTCGATCGACTCCGCCACGATCGTGTTCAGC
>JACCYP010000151.1 GCA_013696425.1 Thermoleophilaceae bacterium | reverse complement strand
GCCCGGGTGGGCGCGCTCGCGCGGGCGAGGCGACCGTCGAGCACATCGGTGGCAGCCGCCGCGGCGATGAGCGCTGGTGTCGGCGCGCGTGCGGCGAAGGGTATGAACCACGCGCGCGCGAGGGTGGCGGCGTCGGCGGGGCCGAGCGGCCGCGGTTCGCCGTCCTCGGTCTCCACCATGCCGAGGTGCCAGTCGAGCATGAGGGCCACAGCCGCCCAGGCGGCGAGCGCCGGCTTTCGCGGCGGACTCGTGAACGCGTATGCCGCGGCCCCCACCGCCGTCCACCGGCGCGCCTGACGCGCCAGGTCGGGGCGCTCCCGGCGCGTCTCGTTCGCCCGGCGCTGCGAGGCCATCAGGAAGTCCGCGATCGCCCGCGGTGCGAAACCGGCCCGCTCGAGCTCTGCGAGCCGGTCGCGGGCCCAGCGCTCTCCTTCGGTCACGCGCGCCCGAGCTTCGTGCCGGTGAAAAGGCTCGAGCCCGGAAGCCGGAAGAACCTCACACCCTCACGCCGCTCCCGCGCCGCCACGACCCGCTCGAAGAGCACGGCCTGCGCGAGACCGACGACCACACACCCGCCGCCGATCCGCAGGCCGGCGTCCCATCCGGCGAGGAAGCCGAAGGCCAGGGTGAGCCCCGCGACGACCAGCGCGAGCGTCCACAGCGGCGTGGGCTCGCCCGTCGTCTGGCCCGCGGCGATCGCCTTCTCCATCGAGCGCCTGACGCTGTAGGTCCCGAGGCTCACGAGCAGCACGGCGACCACCGCCAGCTGCACGATCGTGCTGGTGGAGTGGTCGGTGGCCGTATCGGTGAGGGCGATAGCGGCCGCCGCACTGAGCGCGCCGAAGGCGGCGAGGGTGAGCCCCTCGAGGCGGAGGCGCTCGCGGTAGGTGGGTACCGGGCTCAGCCGGGGTTCCGGGCGGTCACGATCCAGGTCGAGGCCGGGGCGATGACGCCCTCGTCGCTCGCCCACGGCGCCATCGCCTCCCGCAGCGCGGAGGCGATCTCCGGCTTCCTCGCCTCGCCCTCCTCCCCCGTGACCCGGATCAGCTCCGCGGCAGGTCCGAGCGCCATCCCGACCTCGACGGCCTCCTCGACGTCCTTTCCACAGAGGTAGGGCAGATCGCAGCGGCGGAGGGTGATGTCGGTGTAGCCCGCGCTCTTGAGGACGCCGCTCGTGGTGTCGGCGTTGGCCATCGAGAAGGGGCCGGGGCCGCACGTGTCCGCGTCCGTCTCGTCGGGGTGCGTGAGGAAGCGCTCGACCACGCGTTCGGCCTCGATCATCCAGGGGTTCTCGGCCTTGCTGCGCCAGACGACCATGCACAGCTTGCCGTCGGGGACGAGGGCCTCGCGGACGCCCCGCATCGCCTGCACCGGGTTCGCGAAGAACATCGTGCCCATGCGCGAGAAGGCGTAGTCGAACTGCGGCTCCCAGTGGGCGGCCTGGACGTCAGCCACCTCGAACTCGACGTTCTGGACCCCGGCTTCCTTGGCCTCCCGCGTCGCGTCCGCAATGAAGTTCGCGCCGGAGTCGACGCCGAGCGCGGAACCGCCCTCGCCGGCGATTCCCGCGAGCCGCTGGGTCGTGTCGCCGAAGCCGCAACCGATGTCGAGGCAGCGCGCGCCCGTGCCGGGCGCGTCGGTGCGAAGAGCGTCCTCGCCGTGGGCGCCCAGGCCGGCGACGAAGATGTGGCGGTACTGCTTGAAGCGCTCGTAGAGCACGGTGTCCCACGCGCGGATCGCTTCTTCGTTCGGTGAGGGTGCGAGTTGATCAGCCATGCACGGAATCGTAATGCCGAGGCGTTAGCGTTACCCAAAGTCCGTGACCGCCCCCGAGACAATCCGCCAGGGCCCCGTCCGCACGCCGGCCAACCGCGTCATCCAGGGGTTGGTATTCGTCGCCGGGGCAGTCGTGCTCGAGATCACGGTGGGCGCCGAGCGGACCGGCTTTCACTGGACGCCGTTGATCCTTGGCGTGAGCTACCTCGTGGCCGCGGCCATCGACGGGCCGCGCGGTGGGTACTGGGCGACGGCCATCGGCCTCACCGGCTGGGGCCTCGTGGTCATGCTCTTCTTCGAGATCCGCCCGGTGGACGTCGACGGTGCCGGCACCTACCTCGCGGGCGTCGGGCTCGCGGTCGTGGTGGCCGCGCTCCTGCGCAGCCGCGGGTTCCAGGTGAGCGACGTCGGCCTCGGGGTCACGATCGCCGCCGCCGGGATCGTCCTCGCGCTCTCGCCGCGGGTATCGGAGCTCGAGGACGGCACCACCTACGCGATCGCCCTGGGCCTCGTCGGGCTCTACAACGTGGCCGCGGGCGGTATCGCGCTCAGCCGCGATCGGCGGGCGGCCCAGCCAGCGCGGTGATCGCGCCCGCCACCGAGCGCGGGTCCTCGAGCTGGGGGTAGTGGCCGATGCCCGGAAGCTCCTTCACGGGCATGCCGGGGCGCAGCGCACGCAGGCCGGTGAGCACCTTCGTCGTCGCCACCGGATCCTCGAGCCCCCAGATCAGCGAGAGCTCGCCGGGCCAGTCGCGAAACGCGCCATGCCAGCGCTCGGTGAGCCGCTCGCGCTCCTCCATGTAGTGGATCGTCCTGTGGGCGATGCGGTGGCCGTCGTCGGTCGAGACGAGCGCCCAGTGCTCGGCGGCGTCCTCCTTGCTCAGCGGGTGGCTCGGGGAGAACACGCGCGCGAACTGCTTGCTGAAGGTGGTCTGCGTCGTGAGGCGGGCGGCCTGCGCGCCGGCGCGGCTGCGCAGCAGGCGCTGGCCGGCGGTGGGGCTCGCCACCTCGAGCAGGATCGAGCCGTTGAAGAGCAGCGCTCTGGTGAGCGGCATGGTCAGGTCGCCGGTAAGCGCACGCGCGAACAGCTCCGTGGCCACCGAGGTGCCCATGTCGTGGGCCACGATCCGTACCTCCTCCGCCCCGCTGCGGCGCACCAGCTCCTCGGCCGCGTCGGCCTGCCACGCGAGCGAGTAGAGGTGGTCCGGCGGCTTCTCCGACAGGCCGAAGCCGAGCATGTCGAAGAGAAGGAGGTCGGCCTGCGGGTCGAGCAGGTCCACCACGCGGTGGAAGTCGAACGAGGCGGTGGGAAAGCCGTGTAGGAAGAGGATCGTCGGGCCGCTGCCGGGGCGGCGGAGCACGAACAGGCGCCGCCCGTTCACCTCCTCGAGGCCGCCGCGGGCCCTCCATCGCTCGACCGCTTCACCGAACACGGGAGGATCAGACCACATGAGCCGCGCCGCCATCGAGACCTGGGACCGCAACGCGCCCCACTACGACGCCCAGGAGCGCCTCGAGGCGCGGGCGCTCGACACCGCGCATCGACTCGCGGGCCTGCGCTCCGATGACACGCTCGTCGATGTCGGCACGGGAACCGGGCTGCTCCTGCGCCGGGCGGCCGCGGGCAGGCCGCGGCCCGCGCGCGCGATCGGGGTCGATCGCTCCGAGGGCATGCTGGCCGAGATGCGCGAGCTGCCCGCCGGGTGGTCGGTCGTCGTGGCCGACGCGGCGGCCGTGCCCTTGGACGACGGATGCGCCGACGTCGTGACCTGCGCG
>JACCYP010000141.1 GCA_013696425.1 Thermoleophilaceae bacterium | reverse complement strand
GGACGATCCAGCGCTCCGAGGTGCTCACATGGCTGAACGGGCACCTGCCGCCCTCGGGACCGATCCTGAACGCCCTGGCGCGCTTCGATCCATCGCCGGCCTTCGACGGCCCGCAGGCCGAGGTTCGCCCGCCCGACTCGCGCATCGCGCGCGATCCCGACGTGAAGCGCGCCGGGCGCTCGGTGGTGCGCGTGCTCGGCACGGCGTGCGGACTCGGCGTGCAGGGGTCGGGTTGGGTGGCGGAGCCGGGGGTGATAGTCACCAATGCCCACGTCGTCGCCGGCCAGGACGACACCACCGTGCAGGTCGAGGGCGGCGGGCAGAAGTACGACGCCGAGGCAGTCCACTTCGATGCGAAGAACGACCTCGCGGTGCTGCGCGTCGGCTCGCTGCCTTCGTCGGTGCCCGCTTTGCCGGTGAAGGCCAACGCGCGCACCGGCTCGCGCGCGGCCGTGCTCGGCTTCCCGAAGAACGGCCCCTACGACGTGGAGCCGGCACGCCTCGGGGAGACGCAGACCGTCACCTCCTCGGACGCATACGGCCGCGGGCCGGTGCGGCGCTCGATCACGGTGTTCCGCGGCCGCGTGCGCTCGGGCAACTCCGGCGGCCCCGTCGTCGACGGGCGCGGGCGCGTGGTCACGACCGTGTTCGCCGCCGGGACGGGCGGCGAGCGCCGGACCGGCTACGGGGTGCCGGACTCGATCACGGTGCGGGCGCTGGCCGACAGCGGGCGCTCGGTGTCGACGGGGCCGTGCGCGCGGTGATGCGTTCCGCGGAACGCATGTGACGCATCCGTACGGATCCATTGCGCGTTTGTACGTGCTCTGGGACGTACAACCGCGCAATCGCGATCCTGACGTGTCGTGCCCGCCGCCTCGGGGCACCTCGAGCCTGGGCGGCTCGTCACGTGAATGGCCTCGCGCCGAAAACGCACTACTTCGCCAGGCGGATGGTCCGGCGGATGGTGCGTGGCAGGTGGAGCGGATCGCCTGGGAAGCGGACGGCGAGGGTCACCCGGCGTGCGTCCATGAGGCTCCGCGGCAACCGTAGAGCTGCCCTGAATGTGCCCGTGCCCGCCGGCGCAAGCGATCTGGTGGCTCGGACGGTGTTTCCGCCGACTCGGCTCGAGAGCTCGACGCGGAGCGCCTTCGCGGCATCCCGCTCAAGCCGGCCGGCGAATCGCACGCGGCCTCGCCGGTAACCGGAGTGGACGATCCGAAGACGAGGCTTCGTGCGACGCGAGGGAGCTGCGCCCCGGATAGGCGCCGAAACCGGTGCTGAGGTGGTTGGGGCGGCCTCGAGGGGCGCCGGCGCCGCGGCCCCTTGTCCGCCGCCCGGCGTCGTCTCCGGCACGTTGTCGACCGTGATGCGCGCCGCCGTCTGCCGACCTTCGTTGAAACTGAGATTTCCGTTCTGCCCGTACGTGGCATCCGCGGCGGCCAGGATCACGTCGTACTGCCCGTCGGGGACGCCCCGCGTGTCGACCTCGATCGTCGATGAGCCCACGTCGGAGCACGGCACCTTGAAGGTGTAGTCACAGGGGTGAACATTGGATCCCCGGATCGTCTCGGGCGCGCCGCCGACCGGATCGAGGTGGACGAGCGTCGTCCTGATTCCCGTGGCGTCCGTCGCGCCGAACGTGACGGTCTCGGTGCCGCGGTGGTTACGGCCAGTCTCCAGCAGTGGCCCGCTCGGGCCGGGGGAGATGGCCGGCGCGGTGCTCTCGGTCAGCTGGACCGTAGAGGCGTAGAGAGCGGCCCAGATGCGATGGATCGTCGTGGAGCCGGTTCCACACTCGAAGGTCGGATTCACACATGTGAAGCCGAAGGTCAGTTGGTTGGTCGCTATCCCGGTAACCGTCCGCTCGCCGGCCTGATTGAAGCCGGCGACGCCCCGCGAACACGGGTCGCCGTCGCCGGGTACGTGGCAGGTGTCGAGCACCACATCGCTGGGGGTGGCCGCGTACTTCGCATAAAGCGACCAGGAGTCGGTGAGCTCCTTCCCCATCCAACGGTTGTAGATCCACCGCGTGACGGTCGTGCCCGCCGGCGCATCGAAGACGTACTCCGCCCTCGCGCCGTCGGGTGCATCACCCATGAAGTCGAAGTCGTCGTTCGCCCATAGGCCAGAGAAGGAACCGCCGGCGGGGCAGGTCGAAGCGGAACCCGAGTCAAGGATCGCGGGGTGGGTGTTGGTCTTCACCCACGCGTTGTTGACCTGGCCCGGCGCCGCACCGCAAGAAACGACGTCGTAGGTTCCAGCGGACGACGGCGCAGCAAACAGCGCGGCTACTCCGACTGCGAGTTTCCCTACTCCCCGCGGCGCGCCTGAACCGCCGTTGCCGGTACCGGAAGACGCCTGACGGCGTGCGGTAGACCAGGCGGCCGGCGAGGATCGATCCGGGCGGGCGGTTGCCGAACCTAATCCGTAGGCGGCCGCGGCGCCAGCGCGGGCGTCCGGCCTGCGGCTTCGGCAGGCGGGCCCTGCTCCGAAACTCCCCGGCACCCGCAGCTGGTGCAGGATTCGAGCGGCCCGCCGGGCGGGCAGCGTTTCCGGCGTCAACAACTCCGCCGAGCCCCGCTGTCTGGAAAGTCGCCTCCAGGTCCAGGGTCGGGCCGGCGCCTGACGCGCGCGCCGAGGTCAGGAGCTGCTCGGCCGCGGCCGGATCGAGGTCCGGGCGGTAGGACCGCAGCGCGGCGAGCGATGCTGCAGCGGTCGCCGCGGCACCGCTCGTGCCGGAGGCGCCGAACAACCGGCCGCCGAGTCGGCCACGCTGACACCGCATCCCGGAGCCGAGATGTCCACCTCGGCTCCGCGCGCGGAAAAGTCACACGCAGCGCGCGATCCGCCCACGGCGCCGACGGCCAGGACCTCCGGGATCGCCGCGGGGTAGCTGACGGGACCGCCGGTGTTCCCGGCGGCGGCCACTATGGAGAGGGATTCGTCGCGAGCATCGACCACCGAGTCACGTAGTCGAGCAATCTGCTGCGGGCTGGCGCCATTGTTGGCGACCTCCAGGAGGATCGTCGAGACCCCTGACCGGCGCAGTTCGCTGCAGCGCTCGATGCCCCGCGTGTACGCATCAAAATCCAGCTCCCCGCCCCCGCTCGCCCGCACCGACACAATCCGGGCCGACCGGCCACACGCCCACGCTTCCCCATCCGTTCACCGGGCCCGCCATCCGCTGGGTCATGATCGTGCCGTGCTTGATCGGGCTGAAGTCGGTCCCCGGCCCGCCGTCCAGGGCTGAGCGGGAGACGACCGCCCCGGTGTCCGGAGTCTCATCAACCCCCGAGTCCACCAGGCACACCGCCCCGATCGACGACGGCAGCGGCGCCCACGGCAGGAACGACATGTTGGCGATCTCGGCCTGCGGGGTGATGACGTTGTCGTCCTCGGCGACCGCTGGCGGGGCGGTGGCCGACACAAGCCCGAAAGCCACGAGCCCCCCGCGCACGGCGCGGAGGGCCCGAGGCCGGGGAGAACTTCGGCGCGCCACCCTCAGCCGCCGATCACCTTGACCCTGGTGCGGTTCGACGTCCCCAGCTCGTAGGGGTAGTTCGAGTCGCTTCGCGCGCGGGCCCGGAACGCGTAGGTGAGCGTCTGGGTGGTGCGGGTGAAGCGGTAGATGTGCTGGTAGGTGCCGTCCCTGCGGGTGCGCATCACCTGGAAGGTGCGCCAGCGCCGGCCGACCCGCGCCTGGAGATCGACGAGCACGCCGCGCGCCGGATACGGGCCGCCGAGGAGCCTGCCGCTGAAGCGGACCTTGTCGCCGTTGCGGACCTTCCGCGGGGTCCCCTTGAGCCGCGCTCCGGCGCGCACGCCCACGGTGACGTCGGACAGGTCGGTGAACTCACGGTCGTTCGCGAACGCCCGGTAGGCGAAGCGGACCGTGCGCGAGGGTCCGCTCGGTGCGGTGAACCTGAAGCGGCCCTCCTTGTCGGTGCGAACTGAGCCCGACTCCTCGAACGGCGCGCCCGCCAGCTTGAGCTGGGACTGGACCTGAAGGACCGCTCCGGCGATCGGCTGACGGCGCTCGTCCACGAGCCGCCCGGTCAATTCGACGGGCCGGCCGAAGCGTGTGATGACAGCGGTCTTGGTCGCCCGTGCAAACGCCACGAGCTTCGCCCGGGCGCTCGCGCCGTCGCCGTTGGCCTCTCCACGTGCCGCGGAGCCGCCGCCGCCCGACCCCACCGGTGTGCTGCCTCGGGGCAGCGGCGACTCCGAGCCGCCCGAGGAAGGCACGTTGTCGACCGCGAACGCGTTCGTCTGATGGACGACCGACCGGTTGCCCGAGGCGTCCTCGATCAGCACGCGCAGCCGGTGGGAGC
The DNA here is from genome assembly GCA_013696425.1 of Thermoleophilaceae bacterium. Lineage (GTDB taxonomy): Bacteria > Actinomycetota > Thermoleophilia > Solirubrobacterales > Thermoleophilaceae > JACCYP01. The sequence continues at coordinate 10,517 of JACCYP010000141.1, read as the reverse complement.
CCTCGCCGACCGTGGTCGTGTCGAAGGACTGCGTCACCTGCTTCGTGAGCTTGCAGGGCCGCGCGCTCGACCGGAACTCGTAGATCGACGCGGGATCCTCGCCGGCGTCCTGGCACGCGCCGCCGTTGGTGTCGACGAGATCCACCTTGACGACCGTGCCGTCCACCTCGATCAGCGAGCGGTAGACGCCCGCGCCGATGTCGGCTGAGTCGTAGGAGATGAGATCGGTACCCGCATGGGGACCGGGCGTCGCGAGCGAACCCGACACGCTGGACGATGTCGGATCGTCGGAGTCCAGCACCGTGAAGCGGGCTCCCTGCAGGTGGTACCGGGCGGGTGCAGAGTTCGCGCAGTACCCCGACGAAACGCTGTCGCAAGCGACGGAAAACCCGAAGTGGGTGCGCGGTCCGTTGAGCGTCACGTCGTGCTGGTTCTGAACGGCGAACCGCGTCGAGGTACCGGCGCTGCTCGCGGTGTTCGTCGAGCCGAAGCCAGACTCGAGCGGCGGGTTGTCGGCGTTCGTGTAGTAGCGCAGGTAGAAGTTGCCGCCCGACGCGAGCGGTCCGCCCGGCTGCGACCACCAGCGCCAGAGCCGCACGCCGGTGATCGGCAGATTCGCGGGCGCCGTGTAGCGGTAGCCCCCGTTCCAGCCGTTTCCGTAGGTGACGGGAGGGTTCGTCTCATAGAAGAGATCGCTGCCGCTCGCGCAGCTGTTGTTGTTAACGCTGAAACCGCTCTGGTAGCCGCTCTGCTGGAGCGTCCAGCCATCGGTCGGCGCAGCCGTGCCGTTGCTCGGCGTGGCGCACGTATACAGCGCGAGGTTTCCTGCGCTCGCCGCTCCCGGCACGGCCAGGATCGCCGCCGCCGCCGTCAGTCCCGCCCAACGAGCCTTCCGTGTCATGTCGAGTCCCTTCCGTCGCCGTTTGTAAGACGGGTAAGGGGGGCGCGAGGGAAACTCGCCCCCCTCAGACAGAAAAACGGCGCGACGGAGCAGAAACCGCCGCGCGGGAAGCGCCGAATTCACGCAAATAGCGTGAGATTCGGCCTACTCGGACTCGAGTTCTTCTATGTCGGCGAGATCGCGGAGGCGCCCGGCGGCGCGCTTCATCGCGAGCAGGTCGTCGAGCGAGCAAGCGCGGTAGACGATCCCATCGACCGTTTCCTGCAGTACCGAGTGCTTCTTGAGGGTCGCATAGGGCGGGCTCCCCGAGGGCGCTGCGAGCAGATCGAGCTCACCCTCGTTCGTGACGAGCTTGAGTATTTCCATCTGCCGCAGCGTCCGGGCGTCCGCGATGAACGGCATGTCCTCCGGTGCGCCCCTCAGACGTGGCTCGAGCTCGGCGAGCACCGCGGCCAGCGCCTCCAGATTCGCCGGGTCGCGCGCGTAGGTGATGTCGAGGTCCTTGGTGGCGCGCTCGTAGCCGTGGAGGAAGACGGCCACTCCGCCGATGACGACGAAGTCGACTCCACCCTTGACGAGGCGCGCGAGGAGAGCGCGCGGGCTGAAGGCCGGCGTGCTCATGGCTTCCTCAGTGCGTCGAGCTCGGCGACCATGTGCTCGAGATCGGCGAGGCGCTGGGCGGAACCCTCTCGCTTCGCGCCCCGATTGCGCGGCGCTCCTCCGGGGCGCACCTCGATCGTCAGCCGCATTTCGGTCGCGTCCATGACCTTGTGAAGGGTGTTGAGCCGGGGATTCGCCCCCTCCCGCTCGAGCCGCGCCACCGCCGGCTGCGTGGTCCCGAGCCGCTCGGCCAGCTCGGCCTGGGAGAGCCCGGCCTCGACGCGTGCGGCGCGGATCAGCTGCGCTACTGTCATAACGAATACGCAATATAACCTATAACTGATAGTCGCGAGGCGGGAAGGCCAACGCTTGACTGCGCCGTACTCTGGACAAGGACTCCCCATGGCCAAGACACTCGTAATCGCAGAGAAGCCATCCGTCGGACGCGACATCGCCGCGGCCTTGCCGGACTCGTTCACGACGGCCAAGGACAAGAACTCGATCGAGGGCGATGACTACGTCATCACCTGGGCGATCGGTCACCTGGTGGGGCTCGCGGAGCCCGACAGCTACGACCCGAAGCTCAAGAAGTGGCGCTTCGCCGACCTGCCGATCGTCCCGGAGGAGTTCCAGCTCACGCCGAACGACGACAAGGCGAAGAAGCAGCTGAACGTGATCCACAAGCTGATCAAGTCCGGCGATGTCGAGGAGATCGTGAACGCCTGCGATGCCGGCCGCGAGGGCGAGCTGATCTTCGCCTACGTGCTCCAGACCTCCGGCACCGACAAACCCGTCAAGCGCCTGTGGCTCTCCTCGATGACCAAGAAGGCGATCCAGGAGGCGTTCGGCAAGCTCCGCGACGGCGCGGAGATGAAGCCGCTCGAGGAGGCCGCGCGCTCGCGCTCGGAGGCCGACTGGGTGGTCGGCATGAACGCCACCCGCGCCGCCTCGATCCGCCTGCGCGCCGCCTTCGACGGCGCCGTGTCGCTCGGCCGCGTGCAGACGCCGACGCTCGCGCTGATGGCGCGCCGCGAGGAGGAGATCCGCGCGTTCAAGCCCGAGCCCTACTGGCTCGTCGAGGCCGACTTCGAGGCGAGCGGGGAGCGCACCTACATGGGCCGCTACCTCGGCGGCAAGCGGATCGCCGAGGAGGACGCGACGAAGATCGTGGCCGACGCCCAGGGCAAGAAGGGCGCGATCACCAAGCTCGAGAAGAAGGAGGAGTCAGACAGCGCACAGCTGCTCTACGACCTCACCTCCCTCCAGCGCCACGCGAACACGCTCTACGGCTTCTCCGCCAAGCGCACGCTCGCCGCCGGCCAGAAGCTCTACGAGCAGCACAAGGCGATCACCTACCCGCGCACCAACTCGCGCTTCCTCTCCGGCGACATGGTCGCCGAGATCCGCCCGACCGCCGAGTTCGTCGGCCACAACTCCGAGTACAAGAAGGGCGCGCAGTACGTGACCTCGCTCGAGTCGCTGCCGCTCGGGCGCGTGATCAACGACAAGAAGGTCGAGGACCACCACGCGATCATCCCGACGAAGTCAGAGCACGACCTCGCGAAGATGAAGGAGGACGAGCGCAAGATCTACGACCTCGTCGCCAAGCGCTTCCTCGCGATCTTCCACCCCGACGCCGTGTTCGAGCGCACGCGCGTCGAGACCACCGTCGCCGAGCACGTGTTCCGCACCTCCGGCAAGGTGCTGATCGTGCCGGGCTGGCGCGGGGTGTACGGCGAGGAGGCCAACGAGGGCGGCCAGAAGAAGGACGACGACTCCGGCGGCAACCAGACGCTGCCGAAGCTCGACGAGGGCGAGGCCGTGGACGTGAACCGGATGGAGTCCCTGCGCAAGGAGACCCAGCCGCCCCGGCGCTTCACCGAGGCCTCGCTGCTCGGCGCCATGGAGACCGCCGGCAAGGACATCGACGACGCCGAGATGCGCGAGGCGATGAAGGACCACGGCATCGGCACCCCCGCCACGCGCGCCTCGATCATCGAACTGCTCGTCTACCGCGAGTACATCGAGCGCGACGGCCGCGCGCTGATGGCCACCGAGAAGGGCATCCAGGTGATCCGCCTGCTCGACGAGCACCCCCTTACGAGCGCCGAGCTCACCGGCGACTGGGAGCGCCGCCTGCGCCTGATCGAGGAGGGCTCGGACTCGCGCAAGGCGTTCATGAAGGACATCGTCTCCTTCACCGAGGAGACCGTCCAGAAGCTCGACGGCCTGAAGGACATCAAGATCGAGCGCCAGAACCTCGGGCCCTGCCCCGTGTGCGGGCGCGACGTGATGGAGAACCGCAAGGGCTACTCATGCTGGTCCAAGGACGACCCGGGCTGCGGCTTCGTCGTCTGGAAGAAGAAGGCCGGCAAGAACCTCCCCGCCGTGGTGGTGAAGGAGCTGATGGCCTCGCTGAAGGCCTCGATCGAGCGCGGTGACGACCCCGTGGTCGCCCGCACCGAGAAGCAGATCACCGGCTTCAAGGGCCGCTCCGGGCGCTCGTTCCGGGCCAAGCTCAAGATGGCCAAGAACGAAGAGGACAAGTGGCGCGTGGAGTTCGACGAGGAGTGGGCCACCAACCAGTACTCCCGCCCCGAGGAGGGCCAGGAGGGCGTCGAGAACGACGGCGAGGCGGAGAAGAAGCCCGCGGCGCCCGCCAAGGACAAGGCCGCCTCGAACGGCGAGAGCGCCTCGGAAGCGGCGCCCGAGCCCGAGCCCGCCCGCAGCTCCTAGGGGGCGAACTCTCAGTCGCCGCGCCCTTCCTCTGGGAGGACGTGACGAAACGGCGCAAGGGCAGAAAGCGGCACACGGAGTTCGTGTCATTGCCGGACGCGGAGGTATCGCGCCGCGCTCGCGACCGATCGTTGACCGACAGGCAGCGGGCGCGCTATAGGCAGGAAGAGAAAGCACGCGGCATTCGAAGGCGGCGCACATGAGGCGTATCCTCGCTCTCATCATGAAGCGAGGCCGTTACCGCACCCGTACGAGGATCCGCGGCCGGCTGCCCGTTGCGCTGCTCGGCCTGTCGCCGAAAGGTCGCAAGGACTGCGGCGATCACGAGTGGTATCGCCAGGACGACTCGACTGCGCGGTGCTATCACTGCGAGGTGGGTGAGCTCGAGGTTGGTCCCGACGACAGCGACATCCTCGCTCTGTACCGCGACGCCGAGCCCGAGCCCGCCCGCAGCTCCTAGCCGGTCAGTCCTTACTCAGCGGCTGCGGCAGAGCCGCACGCGGCGGTAGAAGGTGCCGCTGCCGCGGTCCTTCGTCTTCACCTGGACGTTCAGCTTCACGCGCTTGCCCTTCTTCCCGATCCGGCGGCGCTCCACGCGCACCCGGTGCGGGTAGCGGCGGTCGCGCGCGAGGCGCTTCTTGCCGCGTCTGAAGGTGGCGATCTGCACCTGCTTGCGGCGCTTGCCGCCCACGACCATCGTCACCCGGCGCTTGCACGAGCCGCGCACCTTGAGGCGCAGGCCGCGCACCGCGAGCGCGTTCGCGCGGCGCGACTTCGCACCGTCGTTTGTGCCGAGCACGGTCGAGCCGACAGGCGCTTTGAGCATCAGCTCGACGTTGCGGGCGCCGGGCTCGCCGAGCCCGTAGGTCGAGCCCGCCTGCGGGTCGCTGGCCGACACGGCCCGCCCGATCGCCGCGATCTGCTCGGAGGTGAAGCCGGCGGCGTTCGTGCCGGGGGCGGGGGTCCCGAGCGCGCCCGCGGTGTCGATCACCGTCCCGAACAGCGAGGCGGTGCCGTCCTGGTTGTCCATCAGGTCGATCAGCCGCGACTGGATAGGCCAGTCGACGTGCGAGGCCGTCTCGACGCCCCAGAAGCCGCTTCTGCCGTCCCCGGTCTTGAAGGCCGTCGCCTTGTGCTCGTGGGTGTGGCCGGCCACGTAGGCGACCACGAGCGGATGCTTCAGCAGCATCTCCTGGAGATCGGGTCCGCGGCGGATCGGGCTCGAGTCGCGCGGGTCGATGTCGGTGCCCGGGGTCGTGCCGCGGGGCTGGGCCTCGTCGGGCACCGCACATGTGAGCGAGCGGATCGGATGGTGGCCGAACAGGAAGATGAGCTCGCCGCGCCTCTCGGCGGCACCGATCTCCTTCTCGATCCACTTGAACTGCGGGTCGTCGATGTTGCCATCGGCCGCGGGCCCGGCCACGCCACCGTTGCAGACCGTGTCGATCGAGATGAAGCGGAAGCCCTTCTTCGGCGCCCAGGAGTAGTAGCCCGCGTCACCGTTGGAGGCCCTCGCCTCTGCCGGATCGACCGCCGCGAACCCGTGAGCATCGGCCTGCTTGCCGGGGCCGCCGTGCAGCGCCCGGTACTCGGCGCGCGCGATGAAGCGGCGCTCGGGATCGGAGGGCACCTGACCGAGTTGCCCCGGGGTGGTGGTGGGGAAGGTGGGGGTGAGGCCCTCGAGGGGGGTCGGCGCGAAGGCCTTGACGCAGCCGGTGCCGACGGCCTCGAAGCTGGGGTTCGCGGCCTGGTTGCCCTGAACCAGCGCGTCGTGGTTGCCGAAGGCGACGTAGCTCGGCATGGCGAGGCCGGGGGTGTCGAAGGGCTGCTGCGCGCGGTCCATCAGGCCGGGGTATGAGGGCCAGCCGGCATAGGGGCCGTTGGGAGCGTCGGGGTCGTAGAACGGGCTCGTCTCGAGGTAGTCGTCGTAGTCCTGCACGCCCGTGTAGCGCGCGGCCTCGCCGGCGGGCACGCCGGGGCAGCCACCCTCGACGCCCGAGTTCGGGTGGATCCGTCCGCCCTCGAGCAGCTGCACCACCCAGCTCGTCTCGTTGCGCTGCTGGGAGTCGGCGGAGTCGCCGGTGGTGATCGCGAAGTCCATCGGGGGGCGCTTGCCGCCCGCCGCCGGCACGACGCTCGCCCCGGCGAAGTCGTTCACGCGGCGGATCGACTGGTCGACGATGTGCGGGACGAACGCCTCCTGTGGGCGCCACGCCGCGGTGAAGGGAGTGCTCTGCACGTCGAGGAATTCGACGCGCGCCGGCGACTCCTCGTCGGCGAGCTGGAAGTCGCTCAGCTGGGAGAAGTAGAGGACGTTGTTTCGGCGGTTCTCACGGCCCGATATCCCGCGGCTGAGCTCCTCGCGCACGACGCGGCCCCAGCCGGGACCGTGGCCGAGCGTCTTGAAGTCACCGCCGGTCGCGGTGACGGTCTCGTCGAGCGTCGTGGGCGCGGCGCCAGCGGGGACGGCGCTGATGGCGAGCAGCGCGAGAGAGATGGGGAGACGTGCGTTCACAGGATCTACACAAGACGGTAACCATCACGGGCGCCTCGTGATGCGGTCAGGTGGAAAGGGGGGCCCTCGTCCTCCACGACGAGGGCATGGCCCGGCCAGTAGGGCGAGCGCGTGCCGCGATCACCGACGAACGCCGGGGACCAGACCCACGAGCCCGTGTTCCACAGTCGCGGGCCGCCTGCGGGCCAGTCGGGATCGCTATCTCCGTGCGGCCCGACGCGGTGGGTGTGGCCGAAGAGCACGTGCTCGGCGTCGATGCCGAGCGCGCGCACGACACTCGCCATCGAGTGGGCGCCGGTGCGGGTGAGCTCCTCGAGCGAGATATCCGCCTTGAACCGCCCGAGCCCGGCGCGGTTGAGCGCACCGACCGCCGCCGGGAAGAGCACGCCGGCCGTGCCCGCCGCCGCGAGCGACTTTACGCGCGAGCGCTCGCCGTTTCGCGAGTTGAGCGAGGCCCACAGGCGCGCCGACACGCCCGGTCCCTCTGGAGCGCCCGGCCGCGTGTCGGCCTGGGCGAGCTTGTAGGAGAAGGCGTACAGCGGAGCGAGCGCGGCCTCGTAGTCGGCCGGCGAGCGCGGGCCCTCGGGGAGCCCGCCCGCGAGCCGCGCGGATACTGCCGCGGCCAGCGACTCGAACGTGGGCATCGTCGAGTGGAGGTCCAGGTAGTGGCCGTGCGTCGCGTACACGTCCTCGCGGATCCACAGGCCCGGGTAGGCGAAGGAGAGCTGCACGCCGTCGAGATGCCGTGCCAACTCGCGCGGAAGCGGCGCCTCGCCGGCGTCCCACACCTGCTCGAGCCCGAGCCGGTCGGCGCCCGGCTCGAAGCGTCGCAGCTCGAGCTGTTCCTCGACCACGGCGTGGTCGTGATTGCCCGGCACCCACACGACCGCGCGCCCGGCCATCGCCTCGCGGATGGTCGCGAGCGCGGGGCCCGCCTCCTCGAGCGCCCGGGCCACCGGGCCCTCGCGCAGCTCGAGGGCGTCGCCGAGCAGCACGAGCCGGTCGGCGTCCTTCAGGGCCTCGGCGAGCGCCGCGCGGGCCGCTGGGCGGCGCAGGATGTCCGCGTGCGAGGCGGCGCCGAGGTGCAGATCGCTGATCAGCAGGGTGCGCACGGGCCTCGCATCCTAGGATGCGCGAGGTCGCGTGAACTCCCTCTTCTGCCGCCACAACCGCTTCACCGCCGACTGCCCGATTTGCTCGAAGGGAACAGTGCTCGAGACGAAGCACTCGAGCACCTCGGGTGCGCGCAAACCGGCGAAGCCGAAGGCGGCGCCCGCGGAGAAGGGGTTCCGCGGCCCGTATTCGTCCGCGGGTCCCTACGAGCGCGAGGCGGGCGAGGTGACCGTGCGGCTCGAGAAGGTGCCTGGCGGTGTGCGCCTGGCCGAGTGGGGTGGGGGCAAGCCTGCACCGCGTGCCCCGGTCCTCCCGGCCGGAGACCTACGTGCGCTGGTACTCGAGGCGCTCGATCGTGAGCTGTTCGGCGAGCGCGACGCCGATGCCCTCCGGGATGCCCTGGCGGCCGAGCCCGACCCGCAGGTCTCCGATGCTGGTCCCGACGGAGTCGGTAGCAGTGCGCCCGCGCGGCCCTGGGGCGCGAGCGGCGGGCGGGCGGGCGACATGCTCGACCAGTTGCGCGTGGAGGCGCTCGAGGCCGGCGATCTGCGCGTGGCCCGCTGGATCCAGCGCCCGCGCGCGGAGTGGGAGCTCGTGGACGCGCCGCCCATGTTGCCGGGCGTCCGTTACGCGGTGGCGCTCGCCGATGCGTCGGCGCGCGGGCTGATCTAGTTGACCAGACCAACTTGGTCGACCAAGCTAGGGGCTGTGGAAGTCACCGTCCAGGAGGCCAAGACCCAGCTCTCTCGCCTGCTCCGCCGGGTGGAAGCGGGGGAGTCGGTGCTCATCCGCCGCGGGCGGGAGCCCGTCGCGATGCTCGTCAGAGCTCCGGCCAAGCCGGGGCCGCGCCAGATCTGGAGCGACCTGGAGGGGTCGATCGGCCCCGATTTCGATGACATCCCGGACGGCTTCGACGCCTACGCGTGAGGCGTCTGCTCCTCGACACGAACGTCGTCGTCTGGCTTCTGCTGGGTGAGCGCGCCTCGGTGACCGACGCGGCACGGGAGGCGCTCGAGGACGAGAGCAACAGCGTTTCCGTAAGTGCCGTGAGCGTCTGGGAGATCGCGATCAAGCGTTCGCTCGGAAAGCTGGATATCGAGGACGGGTGGATGAAGGCGCTGGAGCGGTCGGCGTTCGACCCGATGCCGATCACCGCAATACACGCCGAGCACGTCGAGCGCCTCCCCTGGCTCCATCGCGACCCCTTCGACCGCATGCTGATAGCGCAGGCCTCGACCGAGGCCCACGCCCTCGTGAGCGCCGGCCCGCATCTCGCCGCCTACGGCGTCGACGTGGTTTGGTGAGGCGCGTCAGGCCGCCGGGCCCCGGCACGACCTAGGCGTCGTGTCCTCGACCTACTCTGGCCCGTCGTGTCTCTGAAGCTGATCACCGGCCCGGCCAACTCCGGCAAGACGGGCGCCGTGCTCGACGCCCTCACGGCGGCGCTCGCCGACGAGCCCGTGCTCGTGGTGCCCACCGGCTCCGACGTGGCCCGCTTCGAGGAGGAGCTGCTGGCGCGGGAGGCGGTCGCTGTGGGCGCGCGGATCGTGACCTTCGAGCGCCTGTTCGATCTCGTGACCGCGGCCACCGGAGCCCCGGCGCCCGCCACGCTCACCGATTCCCAGCGGCTGGCGGTGGTGGGCGCGGCGATCGCCCGCACGAGGCTCGACATCCTCGCCGAGCCCGCGAGCCGCGCCGGCTTCGCGCGGGCGCTGGACGCCTTTCTCGCCGAGGCCGGCTCGGCCGGGGTGGCGCTCGATCGCACTGCTACCGACTCCGTCGGGACCAGTATCGGAGACCTCCGCACGGGCCTGATCGCGGGCGGTGTCCCCTACGGGCGCGAGCTCGCGGCGCTGGCCGCCTCCTACGCCGAGGTGTGCGGCGAGCTCGGGCGCTCGGACCGCCACGCCGCCGCCGGCGCCGCCACCGCCGCGCTCGAGCGCTCGCCCGATACCTGGGGCGAGCGCCCGGTGATCTTCTACGGCTTCGACGACCTCTCGAACGAGCAGCTCGCCCTCGTGAAGGCGCTTGCCGGCGCGGCGCCGGTCACGGTCACGCTCGTGCGCGAGGGCGACCGCGTGTGCCTCCAGGCGCGCGAACGGCTCTTCGGCGTGCTCCAGTCGAGCGGCGGGGACGTGGCCACCGAGCTGCCGCCGTTCCGCGGCCGCTCGACGCTCTCCCACCTCGAGCGGGCGTTCCTCACCGCCGAGCCGGTACGCAGGCCGCCCGACGAGGGGCTCGTGCTGCTCGCGGCCGCCGGGAATCGCAGCGAGGTGGAGCAGGTGGGGGCGGAGGTAGCGGCCTTGCTGCGCGAGGGTGTGCCCGCCGAGGAGATCGCCGTGATCGCGCGCTCGCCCGCGGACCACGCCGGGCTCGTGGAGCAGGTGTTCGGCTCCTACGGCATCCCGTTCGCGGTGCAGGCCAAGCTGCCGTTCACCCACACCCCGGTCGGGCGCGCGCTCCACGCGCTCCTGCGTGCGGCGCTCGGTGGCGGCAGCGCGGCCGATCTGATCGCATTCCTGCGCTACCCGGGGCGCGCGTCGCCCGGCCACGTCGACCGGCTGGAACGGGACTGCAGGGTCGAGCGCATCGCCACCGCCGAGGCGGCCGCCGCGCACTGGCACGAGCAGGAGGGCCGGCGCAGGCTGTGGG
>JACCYP010000140.1 GCA_013696425.1 Thermoleophilaceae bacterium | reverse complement strand
GGGGTGGACTCGGTCTTCGGCTTAGGCGCGTTCTTGCAGTCCTGGATCACGAATCCCTTGGCGCAGTTGGTCTCTTCCTTGTAGTTCTTCTGGAAGTCCTTGATGAAGGAGTCGAGCGCCTTCTGCTCGCCCTGTGACTTCAGGAGGTTCTTAATCGTCTCCTTGGACTGCTCGAGCGTCTGCTGGCTCTTCGGCACGATCTTCGTGACCTCGAAGACGTAGAAGCCGAACTGGGTCTTCACCGGACCGGTGACGACACCCTTCTTGGCCTTGAAGATCGCGTCGTCGAAGGCCTTCTCCTGCTGGCCCTTGGCCACGCCGGGCAGCTTGCCGCCCTGGGCCTTCGAGGCGTCGTCGATCGAGAACTTCTTCGCGACCGCCTTGAACGCGGTGCCCTTCTCGAGCGCCTTCTTGGCCGCCTCGGCCTGAGACTTGGTCTTGGTGAGCACGACGAGCAGGTCGCGACGCTCGGGCTGCGAGAAACGCGCCTTGTTCTTGTCGTAGTAGGCCTGGATCTCCTTGTCGTCGACCTTGCCCTCGTCGCCGATCACCTTCTTGCGCACCTCGTTGGTGAGCACGTCGAGCTTCACGCGGAAGAGCAGGTCGGCCTCGGTCTGGCCGGAGGTCTTGAGGAACTCCTGGTAGGCCTTGTCGTCCGGGAATGACTGCTTCTTCTGGTCGGCGAAGCGCTTCTTCACCTCGGCGTCGGTGGCCTCGATGTCGCGCTTGTCGGCCTCCTGCTGGATCCACTCGGAGGAGACGAGGAACTGCATGACCTGGTCCTTCAGGCCGTCGTACTCCTGCTTGCACTGGTCCACCAGCTGCTTCTGGGTGGGCTTCTGCGCGCCCTTCGGCACGGGCTGCTTCGCCTTCGCGGCGGCGCACTTCGTGAACTTCGGCGCGTCCGGCACCGTGGCGGCGGCCGTCTGGCCCGGGGCCTGCTGGCCCTTGGCGGCGGCGCCCAGCCAATGGTTGAAGGAGGCCTTCGTGATGGTGGTGTCGCCGACCTTGGCAACGCCGTTGGGGGGCACGTCGTTGCCGCAGCCGGCGGCCACGAGCACGATTGCGGACAGGGGGAGAAGAAGAAGCTTTTTCATGAAGAGGTTTTCTAGACGCGCCATCTCAAGGCCGCGTAAAGGAGCCGAGAGGGTAGCGATTGATCACGGATCTGGCGCAGTTGCCACCTCGAGGATCGCCTCGGAGGCCTTCAGAACCGCCGGGAACCGGGCCGCGGGATCGTCCGGAACCCGCACCGTCACGAGGCTCTTGCCCGAATCGAAGATGGCCTCGGGCACCTTCTCGCGCAGCGCCTTCGCCCCGCGCGAGTCGAGCTCGATCGGCTCTACCGCGAGCCGGCCCTGGCGGAAGGACACCGAGCGCGCCCCCGCGCGCCCGAGCTTGATGCGGGCGTCCTGGAGGCGGATGAGGTTGTCGAGCGGCTCGGGCACGGGGCCGAAGCGGTCCTCGAGCTCCTCGCGCAGCATGATCAGCTGGGCGATCTCGCGGGCGCCCGCCACGCGCCGGTGCACCTCGATCTTCGCCGCCTCGTACGGCACGTAGTCGGCCGGCACGTAGGCGTCGATCTGGATGTCCATCCGCACCGGCTCGGGCGCCTCGTCCGCAGAATCGCCGGCGAGCGCCTGCACCGCCTCGTCGAGCATCGCCACGTACAGCTCGAAGCCGACCGCGGCCACGTGGCCCGACTGCTCGTCGCCGAGCAGGTTGCCGGCTCCCCTGATCTCGAGGTCGCGCATCGCGATCTTGAAGCCCGAGCCGAGCTCGGTGTAGTCGGAGAGCGTTGCGAGGCGCGCCGCGGCATCCTCGGTGAGGACGGCGGCCGAGGGGTACATGAGGTACGCGTACGCGCGCTCGCGGCTGCGGCCCACCCGCCCGCGGATCTGGTAGAGCTGCGCCAGGCCCATCCGGTCCGAGCGCTCGACGATGAGCGTGTTGGCGGAGGCGATGTCGAGGCCCGCCTCGACGATCGTGGTGCACACGAGCACGTCGGCCTCGCCGCGCAGGAAGCGCAGCATCACCTCCTCGAGCTTCTTCTCGTCCATCTGGCCGTGGGCCACCTCCACGCGCGCCTTCGGCACGAGCGCGCGGATGCGCTCGGCGGTCTCCTCGATCGACTCGACCCGGTCGTGCACGAAGAAGGCCTGGCCCCCGCGCGAGCGCTCGCGCTCGATGGCCTGCTTGACAAGGTCTTCGTCGTAGTCGCCGACGTAGGTGCGCACCGGCCGCCGGCCCTCGGGCGGGGTCTCGATCACGGAGATGTCGCGCAGGCCGGCGAGCGACATCTGGAGCGTGCGTGGGATCGGCGTGGCGCTCATGCTGAGAACGTCCACGCGGAGCCTGAGCTGGCGCAGCAGCTCCTTCTGCTTCACGCCGAAGCGCTGCTCCTCGTCGACCACGAGCAGGCCGAGATCCTTCGGGCGCACGTCGCGGGAGAGCAGCCGGTGGGTGCCGATGAGGATGTCTACCTTGCCCTCGCCGAAGTCCTTCAGCGCCTGGTCGGCCTCCTGCTTGGGGCGGAACCGCGACACCGACTCGATCCGGAACGGGTAGTCACGCAGGCGCTCGTTGAAGGTGCCGGCGTGCTGCTGGGCGAGGATCGTGGTGGGCACGAGGAACATCACCTGGCGCCCGTCGGCGGCGGCCTTGAACGCCGCCCGCAGCGCGACCTCGGTCTTGCCGTAGCCCACATCGCCGCAGATGAGGCGGTCCATCGGGCGCGCCTCCTCCATGTCGGCCTTGGTCTGCTCGATGGCCTCGAGCTGGTCGGGCGTCTCCCTGTAGGGGAAGGCGTTCTCGAACTGCTGCTGCCACTCGCCGTCGGCCGGGAACGGGTGCCCGGAACGGCGGCGGCGCTCCGCGTATAGGTTGATGAGCTCGCCCGCGAGCGCCTGCGCCGCCTTGCGGGCGCGGTTCTTCATCGTCTCCCACGCCTTGCCGCCGAGCTTGCTCAGAGGCGGGTCGCCCGCCTCGGCGCCCACGTAGCGGGAGATCTTGTGGAGCTGGTCGCTCGGCACGAACACGCGGTCGCCGTCCTTGAACTCGAGCTCGAGGTAGTCGCGCGTCACGCCTCCCACGGTCTTCGTCTCGAAGCCCGTGAAGCGGCCCACGCCGTGGTCCTCGTGCACCACCGCCCCGCCCACGCGCAGCTCGGTGAACGAGGCGAGCGCGCCCTTCGCGGGAGCGGGCCCACCGCGCTCGGCGCGGCGGCGGCGCAGCAGCCGGTGCTCGGGCACGATGGCGAGCTTCATGCCGGGAGCGAGAAAGCCCTCGCGCAGGCTCGCGTCGGCAAACACGACGCCCGCCTCCTCGGGCGCGGGCTTGCCGTCGAGGAAGCTCACGTCCACGCGGTCGAGGTTGTAGCGAGCGCGCTCGGCCTCCCCCCTGCGCGCCCACGCGACCACCGTGCGGTAGCCCGAGCGCACGAGCTTCTCGAGCTCGGGCTCGGCCTCGCGCAGCGACTTCGCGGCGGTGTCCGCCGACTGCGCGCGGAAGGAGTGCTCCTGGTCGCCGGACAGGCTCGAGAGGCTGAGCATCGTGCGCGCGGCGAGCTGGCGCTCGAGTTCGTCCGGGGCGATGTAGAGGGAGTGGGCGTCCTTGTCGTGGAAGCTCGTGGTCACGTCCTCCCAGTAGTCCCTGATGCTCGGCTCCACTTCCTCCTCGGCCGCGATCGTGACCGAGGCGTTCGCGGGCAGCAGCGAGAGCACGCTCGTGAAGTCGGCGATCGGAAGCACCTCCGCCACGTCCGGGCGCTCCTCCTCCTCGCCCGCGGCGATCTCGGCCAGCTCGCGGTGCTCGGGGCCGAGCTCGGCGGCGGCGGCGATCTCCACCTGCTCGGCCTCCTCGAGCGAGCGCTGCGTGAACGTGGAGAACCACGTGAGCCGCTCGACCTCGACGTCGAAGAGCTCACAGCGGACCGCGCGCTCCTCGGTGGCGGGATAGACGTCGAGGATGTCACCGCGGACCGAGAACTGGCCGCGATCCTCGACCTGGTCGACGTTGTGGTAGCCGCAGGCCACGAGCGCCTCGGCCGTCTCCTCTAGGTCGATCAGCCCACCCTTCTCGATCGTGAAGCCGCGCGGGCGCAGTGCCGGGTCGGGCACCTTCTCCGCCAGTGCCACCGCGCTCGCGACCACCACCGCGGCCCCCTCCTCCCCCGGCTCGGAGAGCAGGGCGTCGAGCGCGGCCACACGCAGGCCGACCAGGTGCGGCGGGGGTGCGAGGTGGGACTCGTAGCGCACGCCGCGGGCCGGGTAGAGCCGCACCGGGCGCGGCGCGAGGTACTGCTTCAGGTCGGCGGCGAGGTCACGGGCGGCGCGGTCGTCGCCGGCCACCACCACGGCGGGGCGCTCCGGCTCGGCGTCGAGCACCGCGGCCAGCAGGTAAGGGCGCATGCTGGGCGAGACGAACGCCCGCTGGGGCTCCTTCCGGACCTGATCGAGCAGGCGCTCGACGTCCGGATCCTCGTGTGCGTATGTCAGTAGCTGGCGGAGCGGCATGCGAAACGACCGCGAACGGGCGCGGCCGGATGCTGAGTCTAGGATGAGCGGACCAGACCCGAGAGGAGCATCGCTGCCGCACGACGGCGAGGTTCTCGACGTACATCTGGCTGCCGAGTTCGAGGCCCGGGACATCGAGGCCACGATGGCGACGATGCCCGAGGACCCCTACCTGAACCACGTTCCGATGATGACCGGGGGAATCGGCCGCGATGCCGTGCGTGCCTTCTACGAACGCTTCTTCATCCCGGTGTGGCCGGAGGACATCGACGTCGCATCCGTATCGCGTACGGAGGGGCAGGACCGGGTGGTGGATGAGCTGATCCTCTCCTTCACCCACGACCAGCGGATGGACTTCCTGCTGCCCGGCGTTGAGCCGACCGGGCGCTCCGTATCCCTCCCGTTCGTCGTGGTGGTGGGATTCGAGGACGGCAAGGTGGCCTACCAGCACATCTACTGGGACCAGGCGTCGCTGCTCGTGCAGGTCGGGCTGCTCGACCCCGCCCTCATGCCGGCGACGGGCGCCGAGCAGGCGGCGAAGGTGCGCGACCCCCGCGGCGTTCCCTGCCGGGAGCTCGGCTGATCCCAAGTCCCGCTGGGGGGCGAAAGCTCCTGGTTCGAGCCCTTAAGGGGTGCATGAACCATTCACACAAATGGTGAAGTATGATGCAGTTATGAAGCGCACCACGGTTTCGCTGCCGGATGACGTCGCGATTACCCTCTCCCGCGAGGCACGGCGGCGCGGAGTGTCCGCGTCCGAGATCGCACGCGAAGCCCTGGCCGATCACCTCGGGATGAACGGCACTGCCAAGCCGCGAGAGATCCCTTTCGCGGGGCTCTTCCGCAGCAGCGGAGAGCACTGGGGCACGGCCGCCGACATCGAGGAGATCATCAAGCGCGACTGGACCGATGACCTCCTACGCGGCGGTTGATGCCGGGCCCCTGATCGCCTCGGCAGACGGGGCCGATCCTGCGCACGAAAGGTCTGTGGCTGCCTTGCAGCGCTCGGATCTGAGGCTCGTCATCCCCGCGCTGGTCCTGTGCGAGGTGGCCCACTTCCTCGGGCTCCGCGGCGGTCCCCGGGCGGAGGCGGCGTTCTTCAGGACGATCCAGACCCTGGACGTCGAAGCGCCCACCCCCGAGGACTTCGAGCGCATGGCCGAGCTGATCGACCAGTACGCCGACTTCCCCCTCGGCGGCACCGACGCCTCGGTAGTCGCCCTCGCCGAGCGTCTGAACGCACCGGCGGTGATCACACTCGACCGGCGCCACTTCAGCGCCGTCGAGCCGCGCCACGTCGAGCGCTTCGAGCTCCTGCCCTAGCGATCGGGCAGGGGCGATTCGCCGACCAGACGCTCGGCTTCGCGCACGGCGTCGTCGATCAGCCCGGCAACCTCGTCATTAGGCTCGCTGAAGCGTCCGAGGACGTACTTGGACACGATCTCGGGGTCGGTGGTGTCGGGGCGCCCGACGCCCACGCGGATGCGGTGGAAGTCCGGCGAGCCGAGCTCGCGCTTGAGCGACTTGAGGCCGTTGTGGCCCGCGAGGCCGCCGCCGAGGCGCGGCTCGATCCGCCCGAACGGCAGGTCGATCTCGTCGTGGATCGCGAGCACGTGGTCGAGCGGCACCTTGAGCGCGCCGCGCGCGGGGCCGGCGGCACGGCCGGCCTCGTTCATGAAGGTCTGGGGCAGCAGCACGCCCACGCGTGAGCCGCCCGGGACGGTGCGCCCGTCGGTGTAGAGGCCGGCGAACTTCTTCTTCGCCCTGGGCAGGTCCCAGCGCGCGGCCAGCGCGTTCGCCACCTCGAAGCCGACGTTGTGGCGGGTGCCCGCGTACTCAGAGCCGGGGTTGCCGAGTCCGACGATCAGCCAGTCGACGGGCGCGGAGCCGCGCCGGAACAACAGGGGCTACTCGTCGCCGGAGGAGTCTCCGCCGGAGTCCCCGCCTGCATCGCCCTCGGCCTCGGCGCCCTCGCCCTCGGGCGCCTCGATCGGCTCGCCGTCCTCGCCGATGAGCTCGGTCTCCTCCTCGATCTCGGGCTCCTCGACCTCGGTCGGCACGACCACTGTCGCGAGGATGGTCTCCTCAGCGTCATCCAGGAACTGGACCCCGTTCGGAGCGGTGATCTCGGAGAGATGCATGGTGGCCGCGATGTCCATGCCGGACACGTCGACGGTGATCTTCTCGGGGATGTCGGTGGGCAGCGCCTCGATGTTGAGCTCGTAGGTCACGTGCTCCATCACGCCGCCCTCCTTCACGCCGGGCGCCTCCTCCGAGCCCTCGAGCTCGACCGAGACGGTGGTCTGGATCTTCTCGTCGAGGCGCACCTGCAGGAGGTCTATGTGCATCACGTCATCGCGGACGGGATGACGCTGCTGGTCCTTGATGATCACCGGGCGGGCCTTGTCGGAGCCGACCTTCAGGTCGAACACCGCCACGCCGGACACGAGGATCGTGCGCAGGTCGCGGGTGCCCACGCTGAAGGGCACCGCCTCGGACTCACCGCCGCCGTAGACGATCCCGGGGATCAGTCCCTCGCGGCGCAGGCGGCGACTCGCACGCGAGCCCTCCGCGACGCGTTCCTGTACTTCGAGAGAGGGGCGTCCTTCGGCCATGAGGTCGGCGAGTGTAGCGCGGGGATAGGGTTTGGCCGTGGCCAAGGACCTCCCCACCGGGCGCGTGCGAAGGACCGCGCGCGTCGGGTCCGTGCTCGGCAGCGAGGGCGCCCGCTACGCCGGGACGAAGGCCGCGAACGTGGGGCGCTCGAAGGAGAAGGGTGCCGAGAAGCTCGACGCCCGCCACATGGAGGCGGCCGAGAAGATGGTCGACACCCTCGGGCTGATGAAGGGCGCCGCCATGAAGATCGGCCAGCTCGCATCCTTCATCGACACCGACTTCCTGCCCGAGGAGTACCGCGCGCTCTACCAGGAGAAGCTCGCCGCGCTTCGCAGCGAGGCGCCGGCCATGCCCTGGGAGGACGTGAAGGGCGTGCTCGAGGAGGAGTGGGACGAGCCGGTCGAGGAGCTCTTCGAGGAGTTCGACCACGAGGCGACGGCCGCCGCCTCGATCGGCCAGGTGCACAAGGCGACGCTGCCCGACGGCCGTGTCGTGGCCGTGAAGATCCAGTACCCGAAGGTCGCCAAGGCGCTGCGCGCGGACATGCAGAACGCCGGGATGCTGATGCGGATGGCGAAGGCGCTCGCGCCGGGACTCGACGCGAAGGCCGCCGCCGCGGAGCTCAAGGAGCGCGTGCTCGAGGAGCTCGACTACGAGTACGAGGCCCAGAACCAGCGCGCGTTCGCGCGTGCCTACCGCGGCCACCCGTTCATCTACGTGCCCGAGGTGATCACGCGGCTCTCGCGCTCCCGCGTGCTCGTGACCGAGTGGGTCGAGGGCGGCCAGAACTTCGACCACGTGAAGGAGCTTCCGCAGGACGAGCGCGACCGCTTCGGCGAGATCGTGTTCCGCTTCTGCTTCGGCTCGATCTACCACCTCCAGCACTTCAACGCCGACGCCCATCCCGGGAACTACCTGCTGATGCCGGACGGGAAGGTCGCCTTCCTCGACTTCGGGATGACCAAGCAGCTCGACAAGGAGCAGGTGGAGCTCGAGATCGCCGCGATCGAGGCGAGCTCCGAGAAGGACCCCGAGCAGCTGAAGGCGGCGCTGCACGACCTCGGCTTCCTGAACAACCCGAAGAAGATCGACGCCGAGCGGTTGATGGAGCACGTGCTGGCCGTGGGCGGCTGGTACCTCGTCGATGCGGAGACGACGATCGACTCCGCCGCGGTGATGGACGTGATCGCCGCCGTGTCCGACCCGCGCTCGGACTTCTACGACCTCATGCGGCGCGAGAACGTGCCCGCGAACGAGCTGATGGGCCGGCGGATGGAGACCGGCGTGCTGGCCGTGCTCGGCCAGCTGAACGCGACGCGCAACTGGTACCGGATCGGCTGCGAGTGGTGGTTCGCCGACGAGCCCGCGACCGAGCTCGGCCGCGAGGAGTGGGCCTACTTCGAGTCGAAGGGCGAGAAGCGGGTCCGCAAGTTCTCAGCCCGGCGCGCTTAGCCGGCTGCAAACCTTCGCCTGCCCGCGTCATCGGACCTCGCC
>JACCYP010000135.1 GCA_013696425.1 Thermoleophilaceae bacterium | reverse complement strand
CGTCCACCCATCAGCCGCGTTCGGGACGTCTTGAGGCAGGACAGCTAGCGGCGGTCGATCACGAGCGTGACGTTCGAGCCCGACTCCAGGGACGTCTCCGGCGGAGGGGTTTGGGAGACCACCTTCCAGTTCTCGTCCTGGATCACACCCAGAGCGCCGCCGCCCTCGATCTCGACGAGGAAGTCCTGGCGCTCGATCCGCTCCCGCGCAACGTCGAGGCGCTCGCCCGTCACGTCGGGCACGGGCGACTTCGTGATCACGGTCTGGCCCGGTCCCGGCCGCTGGACCGTCTTGGTGACCGTCTTCGTGTCCCCCTTCCCGACGGCGAGGGTCAGCAGCACGCCGGCGAGCAGGCCGCAGGCGGCGGCGAGTGCGATTGCCGCGCGGGCGTTCACGGGCGGATGTGCACCGGCCCGCCGCGCTCGGGGAAGGGGATCTCGACGCTGTCGAAGTCGCGCGGGACGATCGTGCTCTCGAACACCTCGCGCGCCTCGTCACGCAGCTCGCCGCCGGCGTAGCGCTGGGAGACGTGGGTGAGCGCGAGTAGCGCTACCCCGGCGCCCTTCGCCAGCTCCGCCGCGCCGCGGGCGGTGGCGTGCAGGGTCTCCTGCGCGCGGTCGGACTCCTCGTCGCCGAAGGTGGCCTCATGCACGAGCAGGTCGGCGCCGTCGGCGGCCACGCGTGTGGTTTCCGAGGGGACGCCGTCGCCTGCGAGCACGACCTTGCGCCCGCGCCGCGATTCGCCGAGCACGTCGCCGGGCTTCACGTCCCCCACCTGCTCGCCCTGCTGGAGGCGGCCGAAGTCCGGGCCGGGCTCGACGCCCAGTTCGCGCGCCTTCGCCTCGTCGAAGCGGCCGGGGCGGTCGTCCTCGACGACCGCGTAGCCGAAGGCCTCGACGCCGTGATCCACACGGAAGGGAGCGATCCGGAAGTCCTCGCGCTCGACGGCGTCGCCCGGCTCGAGCTCGATCAGCTCCACGTCGAAGGGAGTGCGGCCGACCATGGGGCGGAGGCCGCTCCAGAGCTTCGCGAGCCCGGGCGGCCCGTGAACGGTGAGGGGTGCCTCGCGGCCGCGCAGGCCGAAGGTCTTGAGCATGCCCGGGAGGCCGAGCACGTGGTCGGCGTGGAAGTGGGTGATGAACACGTCCTCGAGCTCGACGAGACCCGTGCTCTTCAGCAGCTGGCGCTGAGTGCCCTCGCCGCAGTCGAAGAGGAGTTTGTCGCCGCCGCGGCGCACGAGCGTGGCGGGCAGGCCGCGGCGGGCGGTCGGAGCGCTTCCCGCGGTGCCGACGAAGACCACGTCGAGATCCATCAGGGCAGCTCGACGATCTCGAAGGCGATGGTGCCATGCCCCACCGTTGCGAGGCCCATGGTGTGCACGGGTTGGCTCCTGCGGTCGGTAGGGCTGCCGGGGTTGAACACGTGGAAGCCGTCCTCGTGCTCGTGCAGCGGTATGTGGGAGTGCCCGAACACGACCGCGTTCGCCTTCGGGAAGTGCTTGCGCATCCGGGCGAGGCGATTGGCGCGCGGTCCGGCGTCGTGAAGGATGGCGAACGTGGCCGCGCCCGCTTTCACGAGCAGCTCGCCGGGCAGCGTGCGCCGGATGTCTGAGTCGTCGACGTTCCCGTGCACCGCCTTCACCGGCGGGCCGATGGCGCGGATCGCGGCGAGGGTCTCGGCGTCGGCGAAATCGCCGGCGTGGAGGATGAGCTCCGTGGTTTCGAGGCGCGCGATGCAATCCTGCGGCAGGGGCCGGGTATGAGTGTCCGAGATGATCCCGATGAGCACGCGCGGAGCGTAATGGCCGACGAGCAGTCTTCCCCTTTCACCAGCGCCAGCGCGAAAGGATCATCGCCTGGTCGAACGCGATGGCAATGATCGGTCTCGGCCTCCTCGGCATCGCGATGACCGGAGTGGTCCTGCTCATTACCGACCGCCTCTACAACGGCTCGATTATCTGGATCGTGACCGCGGCGGCCTTCGGTCTGTTCGCGATGCTCTGGTACCTGATCCCGCTCGCGCGCCGCATCAAGATCAACGCCCGCTCGGACTAGACTCGCTCCCCTAGCGCCCGTAGCTCAGTGGATAGAGTGCCGCCCTCCGAAGGCGGAAGCCGCTGGTTCGAATCCAGCCGGGCGCGTGAACGACAACGGCACCGGGGTCACCGGTGCCGTTGCGCGTTTTAGGCCTGCTGTGGCTGGGGGCCGGTGCGGCGCCCCGGGCGTCCCGCTAGGCCGCCACCTGCTTGCCCGTGCGGTAGCGCAGGCAGGTGAGGCCGTGGGTGAACCCGTTGGCTTGGTCCTCGTTCTGCCAGAAGTGGAACGCGCGGGACTTGATCCGCGGGTCCATGCCGAGGAACCACTGGTGGTTGGGGTTGTGCAGGCTGAACCATCCGACGATGCCCTTGTGGTGGTCCTTGCAGTCGATCTGGCGGGTCGAGCGGAACGCGCCGAGGTTGCCGTTCTGGCCGGGCAGCCCAGCCGGCTCGTACTCGACGTGCAGCGGGTGGCTGTGCGGACCGGCGCCGGCGGAGTTCACCGAAAGGCGCAGGCAGTAGTAGGAGAGCTGGATCGTCGCCGGCGCTGTCTGGGCGAGGAAACTCCACTGCCAGCCGCGCCCGTTCGCCGAGGGCATCGAGCGCGTCAGGCGCACCCGACCGGAGTTCACGCGGTAGCCAGGGGCAACGACGATGTGGTTGGCCGGGCACTCCTGGTTCGCCGCGGGGGCGAAGTTCCCGTTGGTCGTGAAGTTGTGCACGCCAGCGACCGGCAGCGTCACTTTCTGGGTACGCCCGGGGGTGACGAACAGGCCGTGGGTGTGCGGCGGGCTGCCCGCGGACTCGGTCGTGAGATCGAGGCAGACCGTGAACAACTTCACCTGAGCGCGGCCGTCGGCGTGGTTGCGCAGCTCGAAGTGCCACTCGGCCTCATCGCCGTCCTGGTGGCCGTCGGAGTAGGAGCGCAGAACCTCGACGTCGCGATGGTCGCCGAACATGTCGAGCTGCGGGTTGGCCTGATCGACGTGGTCGATCCGCCACATGCCGTCGATCGCCTGGTCGCCGGGGCGGCAGTAGTTGTGCACGTGGGCGTAGTTGCCGGGGAACTCGCCGTCGAGGTCGACATGCTGCTCGGTCTTGTAGACCTTCAGATCGTGGAGCTTGCCGTTGTTAGCCTGAGCGATCGCCGGCAGGGCGAGCATGGCCACGGCGAGGAGTGCGAGCAGTGATATCCGCCCCCAAGAGCGAGTGCATGCCCGGATCATGCTCTGCCCTTAACCCTTGCTGACCGAAATTGGACGCATGTTCGGGGTGAGACGACACCTCGCCCACCGCGTAACACCGCAGCCACGCGCGCCGAGCCGTGTATGTGATCCTCAGAGCCGTGACCGTCCGACCCGAGATGCTCGCCCGCGGACCGTGGGCGCCCGCCGACATCGAGGCCCGCTGGGCCGACACCCCGTGGGAGGCGCCCGCCGACCTCGAGCGCGAGGCCGACGCGCGCATCGAGGCGCTCCGCGAGCGCGGCTCGCCCACCCACGACGGCCTCTCGGGCCGCCTCGCCCGCTACGAGCAGACCGACTCCGGTCTCGTGCTCGAGTGCGAGCCCGCGCGCTGGGCGGTGCGCCTCGTGGAGGGCAAGGCCAGTGACTCGCTGACAGCACTCTGCGCGGTTCGCACGCGCGACGGCCGCTGGCTGGCCGGCCGCCGTGCGGCGTGGGTCGCCACCTGGGCAGGCCGGTGGGCCCTCGGCGCCGGCGGCGCCGTGGACGTGGGCGAGAGCCCCGCCCACACGCTCACCCGCGAGCTCGACGAGGAGTGGAAGATCGTTCCGGAGGCGCTCCAGGTCGAGGCCCTGATCCGGCTTCCCAACGGCCTCACGATGGTTGTCGGACTGGCCACCGTGGCCGACGACACCGAGCCGGTGATGGACGCCGAGCACGACACCTGGGAGTGGTGGCCCGCCGACGTCGGCGAGTGGCCCCCCCACGCCGACGAGCGCCTGCAGGGCATGGCGCGCTTCCTGAACAGCTAGCCGAGCTGCTCTTCGTACCAGGCCCAGGTGGCCGCGAGCCCGTCGTCGAGCGCCCAGCGCGGCGACCAGCCGAGCTCCTCGCGGATGCGCGTGGAGTCGAGGAACTGGCGGTCGATCTCACCGGCGGGCGTGCCGCTGCCCTGCACGTCGGGCTCGAGGTCCTTCCCGGAGGCGACCACCAGGCGGTCGACGATCTCGCGCACCGACACCGCATCGCCCGCTCCGGCGTTCCAGGCGCGGCCGTAGCGCGCCGTGTCGTCGAGTGACTCCGCGACCGCCAGGTAGGCCGACGCGGCGTCCTCGGCGTAGATGAAGTCGCGCTCGGGGCTGCCGTCGGAGCGGATCACGGGCGCCTTGCCCTCGACCAGGCTGCGCGCGGTGTCGGGCACGATCCGCGACCAATTGTAGTCGCCACCGCCGTAGACGTTCGCCAGCCGCGTGACGGCCACCGGCATCCGGTAGGTGATCGCGTAGGAGCGGGCGATCATGTCCGTGGCCGCCTTCGATACGTCGTAGGGGTAGCGCGGCTGGAGCGCGAAGTCCTCGCCGTAGGGCAACTGGTCGTGGTTTCCGTAGGCCTTGTCCGAGGACGCGACCACGATCCGCTTGAGCGGATCGCCCACGTGCCCGGTCGCCCTGCACGCCTCGAGCAGCGTGTAGGTGCCGCGGATGTTCGTCTCCCAGGTTGACAAGGGTGAGCGGTTCGCCGTCGTGACGATCGCCTGCGCCGCCAGGTGGAACACCGAGTCCACCTCGTACTCGTTGATCACCCGCAGCATCGACTCGTATTCGAGGATGTCCGCCTGCACGACCTCGCAGCGCGCCTCGAGGCCGTTCAGCAGGAAGCGGGACTCCGCGGGTGCGTCGCGCCTGGGCACGACCACCCGCGCCCCCTCGTCGAGCAGCCGCTCGGCAACCCACGAGCCGATGAAGCCCTGAGCGCCGGTGACGAACGCGGATGCGCCCTCCCAGCGGCCCGCCACTACGCCTCCACGAGCGTGCGCCACGGCGCCTGCCCGGTCTCCCAGAGCTGGTTGAGGAGCAGCGTGTCCTTGTAGGTGTCCATGCAGTCCCAGAAGCCCTCGTGGCGGAAGCCGTGCAGCTCGCCGGCTTCGGCCAGGCGCTCAATCGGCTCGCGCTCGAGCACCTCGTCCTCGCCGATCGAGTCGAGCGCGCGCGGCTCCATCACCATGAACCCGCCGTTGATCCAGGACTCGAGGCGCGGCTTCTCCTCGAAGCCGCCGATGCGCCCATCCGAATCCATCTTCGCCACGCCCCACGGGTTCGCCGGGCGGACGACCGTCATCGTCGCCGCCCCGCCATGGGCTCGGTGGTGGGCCAGCAGCGCGGCGAGGTCGATGTCGGCCACGCCGTCGGCGTAGGTGAGGCAGAAGGTGCTGCTCTCTAGGTGCTCGCGGGCGCGGGCAACGCGGCCCCCGGTCGGCGTCTCGAGGCCGGTGTCGACGCACTCGATCGCCCACCGCGTGTCGAGCCCCTCGGCGAACTCCTGCACGCGCTCCGCACCGTGGCCGAGCAGCAGCACGAAGCGCGACAGGCCCTGCGCCGCGTAGAGCGACATCACGTGCCAGAGGATCGGGCGCCCGCCGATCTCGACCAGCGGCTTCGGCACGGTCTCACCGGCCTCGCGCATGCGAGTGCCCTTTCCGCCGCAAAGGATGGCCACCGGAAGCACGCGCGGAGGGTAGTGGCCTCTACCCTGTGCCGCATGCTGAGGCGACTGCGCAACCCCGGCCAGCCGGCTCCTGCCGAAGCCGCTCCCGGCCCGGCGCTGCCGGAGCACCTCGACCCCGCCGACCGCCGGATCCTCGAGCGGGCGATCCCCCACACCATGACCGGCCACCAGCGGCTGCTGGCGACCGTCGACTCCGCGCGCTACTGCCTCCAGCGCGGGATCCCGGGCGACTTCGTGGAATGCGGCGTCTGGCGCGGCGGATCGGTGCTCGCGATGATCCTCGTCCTCCAGGAGGCCGAGGTCGAGGACCGCGACCTCTACCTGTTCGACACCTTCGAGGGCATGACCGAGCCCACCGAGGCCGACACCTCGCCGATGGACGCACCCGCGCTCGAGAATTGGCGCGAGGCCGAGCGAAAGGGCGAGACCGCCTGGCCCGAGCTGTTCGGATCGGAGGAGAGCGGCGAAGAGGCGGTGCGCGCGACGTTGCTCGCGACCGGCTACCCGGCCGAACGCATCCACCTCGTGCGCGGGCCCGTGGAGGAGACGATTCCGGGCACGATGCCGGAGCGGATCGCGCTGCTGCGCCTCGACACAGACTGGTACGAGTCGACCCGTCACGAGCTCCAGCACCTCTACCCGGCGCTGTCCGAGCGCGGCGTGCTGATCATCGACGACTACGGGCACTGGGAGGGCGCGCGCAAGGCGGTCGACGAGTACTTCGCCGAGCGGCCGGCGGTGCTGCTCAACCGGATCGATTACACCGGGCGCCTCGCCCTGAAGTGCTGAGCGTGTGAGCGCCGGCCCCGGGCCGCGGTTCGCCGAGGACCGCCCCGCGAATCTCCGCACGCCCCCGCGCTGGCACCGGCTCTCCCACATCGCCGGGCTGCTGCCGCGCGAGCTCGAGGCACTCGCGGCCGGGCTCGGCGTGCCCCCGGACGGGCGCGTGCTCGACTACGGCTGCGCGGACGCGCCCTACCGCCACTTCTTCCCGGCCGGCGTCGAGTACATCGCCGCGGACATCCCGGGCAACCCCCACGCCACCGCCACGATCGCGCCCGACGGAACCGTCGACGTGCCCGACGCAAGCGTGGACTGCGTGCTCTCTACGCAGGTGCTCGAACACGTGGCCGATCCGGCCGTGTACCTCTCGGAGTGCGCTCGCGTGCTGCGCCCCGGGGGCGGGATGCTGCTCTCGACCCACGGCATCATGGTCTTCCACCCCGACCCGGTCGACCTCTGGCGCTGGACCGGCGAGGGCCTGCGCCATGTGGTCGAGCAGGCGGGCCTCGAGGTGGAGCGCCTCGAGGGCATCATGGGCCTCGGCGCCACCGGCCTGCAGCTGTTCCAGGACGCGCTGCTGTGGCGGCTGCGCGCGCGCCTGCGGGCGCCCGTCGCATGGCTGCTCCAGCGCCTCGTGGCGCTTGCCGAACGCCTCGACGACGCCGACACCCGGCGCCTGAACGCGCTCGTGTTCGCCGTGGTGGCGCGCAAGCCGTGAGGCCGCTCGCGCGGCTGCGCACCGCCATGAACCGCGCGCGCCTGAAGCGCCTCGAGCGGCGCATGGCCGGGCCGGCGCTCCTGCGCGCGTTCGCCGCCGCGCACCCGGACGCGGTGTTCGTGGAGATCGGCTCCAACGACGGCGAGCAGCACGACCACCTGCGGCCTCACATCCTCGCCACGCGGTGGCGCGGCGTGATGGTCGAGCCGGTGCCCTACGTGTTCGAGCGCCTGCGGGGGAACTACGGGCACCTCGACCGCGTGGCGCTCGAGAACGCCGCCGTGGCCGCGCAGGACGGCGAGCTGCCGTTCTTCCACCTGGCGGAGGCCGCCCCGGAGGAGCGCGAGCAGCTTCCCGAGTGGTACGACGCTCTCGGCTCGTTCTCGCGCGAGCTGCTGCTCCAGCACGGCGGCGCCATTCCCGCAATCGAGGAGCGCATCGTCGAGACGCGCGTGCCCACGCTCACCTTCGGCTCGCTGTGCGCGAAGCACGAGCTCGGGCATGTGGACCTGGTGCTGGTGGACACCGAGGGCCACGACTGGGAGGTGGTACGCAGCATCGACCTCGAGCGGCGGCCACCGGCGGTGCTCGTGTTCGAGCACTACCACCTGTCCGCGGAGGACCGCGCGGCCGCCCGCGCGCATCTGGAGGCGGGCGGGTACGACGTGATGGAGGAGGGTTTCGACACCTTCTGCCTGCACGCGGACGCCGCACCGGAGCTGCGCGCGCTCTGGTCGGGGCTCACCCCGGCCGTGGCAGGGGTCTACTCGCCGTGAGCGTCCACCTCGCCTGCTCGGCACGCCGCGACTACGTGCCCCACTGCGCGGCGATGCTCGACTCCGTGCTGCTCCACCACAAGCCGGGTGAGGTGCACGTCCACTTCCTCCACGGGCGCGACCTCCTGCGGCGCACACGCAAGACGCTCAAGCGGATGATCGAGGAGCGCGGCGGGCGCGTGAGCTTCCTGCGGATAGGCCGCCGGCAGGTGCGCAGCCTGGTCACGCAGTCGGGCCTGCCCGCATCTCACTGGTACCGCGTGTTCCTGCCGGAGCTGCTCCCCGGAGAGGACCGGCTCGTCTACCTCGACAGCGACACGATCGTGCTCGAATCGCTCGCCCCGCTCGCCGGAATCGACCTCGGGGACAATCTCCTGGGCGCCGTCGACAACGTGCTGCTGCCCGAGTTCGCCCACCGCCCCGAACAGCTCGGCCTGCCGCCGAACAGGCCCTACTTCAACTCCGGCGTGCTGGTGATGGACCTCGCGGCCATGCGCGCCGCGAACGCGACACGCGAGGTGCTGGCGTGGGCGCGCTCGACCGCCGATCCGCTGGTCTGGCCCGAGCAGGACGCGCTCAACGTGGTGCTCGGTGCGCGCCGCCTGCGTCTGCATCCGCGCTGGAACTGCATGAACAGCATCCTGCTCTTCCGCGAGGCCGAGGAGGTGTTCAGCGCGCAGGAGCTCGCCGAAGCGCGCGAGCACCCGGCCATCCGGCATTTCGAGGGGCCGGCCCAGAACAAGCCTTGGGACCCGAGCTGCGAGCGCCGCGACCGCGAGCTCTACCTGGTCCACCGCCGCCGGACCCCGTGGCCGCGGGTGCCGTCGTTGCCACAATCGGACTCGGGACCATGACCGAGCGCCCAGCAGACCTCCGCAACACCGCCGCCCGCGGCAGCCTGATCAACGGGGCCTTCAACGTCGGGCTGACCATGCTCACGATGGTCAAGGG
>JACCYP010000126.1 GCA_013696425.1 Thermoleophilaceae bacterium | reverse complement strand
CACGCCGTTCTCGCGCCCGCGGCGCTCGAGCGCGTCGAGACCCGGCAGCTCGTCCTCGCCCAAGGCCACGATCAGCTTGCCGCAGCGCTCGAAGCACACACCCTTCTCCTCACACACCTCATACAGCTCACGCGCGCCCTCCACGCACAGCCGCGCCTTCAGCGATCCGGGCGCGTAGTAGATCCCCGCGTGGACCACGCCGGAGTTGTGGCCGGTCTGACCGGTGGCGAGCTCCGCCTCGCGCTCGAGCAACGCAAGCGAGGCACCGGGCCGGCGGCGCAGCAGCTCGCGCGCCACGGCCAGGCCGAGGATGCCGCCGCCGACGACGGCGATGTCGCGATCGCCCTCCACGGGGGAGCTCAGTCGTCGAGCCCGGGGATTGGCTCGACCGGAAGGTCGCCATGAATCTCCTCGAGTGCCTCCAGGTCCCGCCGGTCCTGGGGACGCCCGGCCAACCGCTTGAAACCGACAAGCGCGGCGAGACCCGCGACGAGGAACGGGCCGGTTTCGAAATCTGCGCGGACGGCGCCCGCCGCCACTGACTCGAAGTCGAGCGGTGGAACCCCTTCACGCACGAGGTCGACGAGCCCACCGTCGGTGAGCACCCGGACGTGGTCGGCGCCCGACAGCATTTCGAGATCGAGACCAGCGCCGTCCCGCGCTCGCTCGGCGCTCAACGCCCGCAGGCCCGCGACGACCAGCCGGTCGTTGGCCTCGTCGGCCGGGATCAGGAAGTCGCTGTCCTGCGTGGCGCGGACATGGCGGTGCGCGATCACAGCGAAGCCGCCGATCACGACGAAGCGCGCGCCGGCTTCGTTCAGGGCGCCTACGACGAGGTCGAGCCTAGGTGCCGGGGGACCCGCCGCCACTGCCCCGCTCGATGGCCTGGATCAGGAGCGTCGCCTGTTCGGACACCTGCTGACCCGCTCGAAGCAGATCCTCCACCGGCGTCTCGGGCGGAGGGATCAGTATCTCTCGCTTCTCGGCATTGATGGCCGCCCATTCCGGCGCGGCGTGAGGGTGCAGCAGGGTGGACGGGTCTGGATCGGTCATGACACAGGTAACTGTAATCCCCGTGAGCGACATTCAATGTTCGGACTGGACTCGGAGGCGCCGCAGGAGTAATCTCTTCCGTCCTCTTCGGATGGTTCGCGGGCCGTACCCCGCTGTCAGAGCGACCAGGCTGGCGCCGACAGAGGCTTTGCGAGCGGACTGAACCAACCGCGGCCGGGTTGCGTAACCAAAGCCCGCCCATAGGTTTCTTTAGTTCGGCTTAATTGCCGTCCCCAAATATTGCGCACGCAACCAAAATTGATACAATACCTAGCGTTCTACTAGGAATTGCCGAAGGACACCGCTTATGACCACTGACACGCTCACACACCCCATTCCCAGCGCGGAGTCGATCGCCGCTGCTGCGGAGGCCGATCCCACGCTCGATCCGCTCCAGCTCCTCATGAAGGAGGCGAGCCGCTACCCGCTGCTCACGCCCCCGGAAGAGGTGGAGCTCTCGCAGCGCATCGAGCGCGGCGACCTCGCTGCCAAGGACCGGATGATCAACTCGAACCTGCGCCTCGTGATGTCGATCGCGCGCCGCTACCAGGGCCAGGGCCTCGCCATGGGCGACCTGGTCCAGGAGGGCATGCTCGGCCTCATCCGCGCCGTGGAGAAGTTCGACTGGCGCAAGGGCTTCCGCTTCTCGACCTACGCGACGCTGTGGATCCGGCAGTCGATCCAGCGCGGTCTCGAGAACTCGAGCCGCACCATCCGCCTGCCCGTCCACATCGCCCAGCGGGCCCGCAAGATCCAGCGCATCGACCGTGAGCTCACGGTCAAGCTGGGCCGCGAGCCCACGGACGAAGAGGTCGCGGACGTCGCCGAGCTGGAGCTCGACGAGGTCATCGAGATCCGCAAGGCCGACCGCGCGCTCACCAGCCTCGACCAGACGGTCGGGGAGGACGGCGACACCCCGCTCGGCGATCTCCTGCCGGCCGATCAGGACGATCCGGCCGACCAGGTGGCCGACGATCTGCAGTCGCAGACCGTCGAGGCCGCGATCAACGAGCTCCCGGAGGATGAGCGGAACGTGATCCAGCTCCGCTTCGGCGCCGGGGACAACGAGGTCCACAGCCAGACCCAGGCCTCGCGCAAGCTCGGAATTTCGGGCCAGAAGGTCCGGCGGCTCGAGGAGTCGGCACTGCGCCGCCTCGAGAGCAAGCCGGAGCTCGCAGCGCTTCGCCGCGCAGCGTAGGCCCGCGCCAAGGAGGCGCCGGAACCCTCACCGGCTGGACCCTGGACGTTTGTTCAGGGTCCAGTCGCGTCCGGGGACGCCGATACGGAGTGTGTGGAGCGCCGAGCAGATGCAAAGCCGACCGCCCGCTGCGCGGATTGCGACCGTGAGTGGTTCGGCCGCACGGCCGCGCACGCGCTCGCGCAGCTGAACGGCTGCATCCGCTGCGGCGGGAGCCTCGAGTTCTTCGAGGACCCCTCCGAGCCGAGTGCTCCGGAGCCGTTGCAGGAAGTCGCTCCGCATCTCGCGTTGGGTAAGCCCAGGCTCTAGTCGGTCCTTCGGATCCCGCAGGTCCCGCGACCTAAAGCGGCCTTCCATGAGAGTGTGGTTGCGGGACGGCGCCTCCAAAACGTCGGAGGGAATCCAACATGCACACGAAGTCCAAGCTGGCAACAGCGCTCATAGCCGCACTGCTCGTCGTACTAGCCGTACCCGTGGCCGCACCGGCCGCGACCAAGAAATCCGAGGACGAGCAGGTGACGGTGATGTCCCGGAACATGTTCCTGGGCGTCGACATCCGCCGCGCCGCCGGGCCGAAGACCATCGAGGAGCTCACGGTGCTCTTCAAGCAGCTCCTCGCCGAGGAGCAGGCGACGGACGTCCCGAACCGCATCAAGCTGATGGCGGCCGAGATCAAGAAGGCCGATCCCGACCTGGTCGGGCTCCAGGAGCTCACGCTCTGGCAGCTCGGGCCGACGGTCATCGACTACGGCGACATGATCGACAAGGAGCTGTCGAAGGCCGGTCTCGACTACAGGCTCATCCGGTCGAAGACGCGCGAGGCCGACGTACAGATCCAGACTCCCGAAGGGGTGGGGCGGTTCTCGATCGAGAACGCGATCCTCGTCAAGAAGGGCGTGAAGGTCTCTGGCCTCAAGCAGGCCGCGTTCAAGACGAACATCACGTTCCCGAACGCAACCGGCAACACACCGGTGAAGCGGGGCTGGATGTCGCTCACCGCAAAAGTCGGTGATGCGAAGTTCAAGTTCGTGAACACCCACCTCGAGGCGTTCTCCGCGAACGAGAAGACCGCCCAGGCCAAGGAGCTCGTGGCGGGACCGCTCAAGAGCAGCGACGACGTCGTGCTCGTGGGCGATCTCAACTCGAATAAGAACGAGAAGAAGCCCGAGGATCGCCCGGCGTTCCTGGCGATCGAGAAGGCCGGGTTCAGGGTGCGTCAGACCAGCAGGCAGACCTGCTGCCTGAACGACGACCTGAAGACGGGTGTCCGCGATCACACGGTGGACTTCGTGATGACCAAGCCGAAGCTGAAGCTCGTTCGCAGCGGGCTGCTCGGTGCGGGTCCGAAGACGCCGGCGGGCACCGAGGCCGCCGACCACGCCGGCGTGTTCAGCACGCTGGTGATCCCGGGCGGCTGAAGAGCCGGACGCTCCTCCCGCCAGCTGCGGGCGGGAGGAGCGCATCACGGCCCCTGAGTCGCGCGTAGACTCGCCCGGTGCGTAACAACGGACCGCTCGACTCGGCTGCGGGGCTGGGGACGAGTGACCATGCCTGCTGGGCCTACCACGAGGACGACGGACATCTCGTGCCCGGGCTCGAGTTTCTCGACGACGGTTTGCGCAACGGCGCGCGCGTCGCGTACTCGGCCGACAAGCCGATGGAGGAGCTGCGAGCGGACGTCGCGCCGCTCGAAGACGTCGACGCGCTGCTTGAGCGGGGCGCGCTCCAGCTCTTCGAGCTCGACTCCCTCTACGGCGTGGGCAAGCCGGTCGACGCCGCGGGCCAGCTGGCCACCTACCAGGCCGCGCTCGAGGATGCGCTCGCCTGCGGCCACGCCGGGCTGCGGGTGCTGGCGGAGGGCACGACGATGGTCGAGAACCCAGACATGTGGGACGCCCACCTGCGCTGGGAGACCTGCATCGACTCATACATGTCCGGCCGCCCGCTGGCCGCCATGTGCTGTTACGACGCTCGCAAGGTGGACCCCCAGATCATGGGCGACGTCGCCTGCGCCCATCCGCTCGGCGGCGGGGAGGCCGGGCTCGCCCCGTTCCGCCTCTTCGGCAACGATGGCTCGCTCGGCGTCGCGGGGGAGATCGATGCATTCTCCGTGGAGGGGTTCCGGCGGCTGCTGTCCCTGGCGGCCGTGCCGGGCGAGGACCTGGCGCTCGACCTCACCGAGCTCGGCTTCATCGACCACCGCGGCGTGAGCGCGATCTTCGAGCAGGCGCGCCGTACCGCGGCGCGTGGGCGGCGGCTCTCCGTGCGCGAGGCGCCTCTCGTCTACGAGCGCATCTGCGAGCTGATCGGCGTCTGATGGACGACGGCCTCTCCCACGAGGTGTTTCTCTTCGACGGGGAAGAGGAGTTCCTCGCCGGGATGGTGCCCTACGCGCGCGAGGGGCTCGCCGCAGGGGAGCGTGTCGTGGCCGCGCTCAGCGAGGAGCGCGGCGCGCGGCTCGCAGCGGCGCTCGGGACTGACGCGCGGCAGGTCGAGTTCGTGGACATCGAGCAGGCGGGGCGCAATCCCGCCCGCATCATCTCCATGTGGGGCGACCGTCTCGAGGGCCCCGGCCACGAGCCGCGCGCGCTCAGAGGAATCTGCGAGCCGGTGTGGGCCGGGCGGAGCTCGGACGAGTTCGCGGAGTGCCATCGGCACGAGGCGCTCATCAATCTCGCGTTCGCCGAGGCCGGCAGCTGGCGGCTCGTGTGCCCCTACGACGTTTCGGCGCTCGAGCCGGAGCAGGTGGAGCTCGCGCGCCGCACGCATCCGGAGGTGTGGGAGCAGGGCAGCGCGGTTGCGAACTCCTCCTACGAGCAGCCGGCGGAGCTGCTGGCGGAGCTCGAGCAGGAGCTGCCGACGCCCGACGGCGAGCCCACGCGGCTCACCTTCGGCCGCAGCGACGTCTCCTCCATACGGCGCCTGGCCGCGAGCTACGCGACCTCGGCCGGGCTCGGGGACGAGCGCGCCGCAGACGTGATGCTCGCCATCAGCGAGCTCGCCACCAACAGCGTCGTCCACGGCGGGGGCGAGGGGGAGATCGCGCTGTGGAAGGAGCCGGGCTCGCTCGTGTGCGAGGTGAGCGACTCCGGCACGATCACCGACATCCTGGCGGGCCGGCGGCGCCCGGACCCGGCAGGCGAGAACGGCCGCGGGATCTGGATCGTGAACCAGGTGTGCGACCTGGTGCAGGTGCGCTCGGCGCCCGGAGGGAGTGTCGTGCGGGTGCAGCTACGCGCCGCGTAGCGGGGCGCTTGAGCGCTCGCCGGTGGGGCTCGGCTGGCAGTGAGCGTCATCGGGCCGAGTCCGCGCTCGGTGTTGAAGGTGCCGGGGGGTGAGTACCGGCTAAAGGGGCTGGACGCTCTTGGCGCTCAGGCGATGCTGAGCACTTCGAAACGGCGGGTGGTGCCGTTCGGCAGGCGCACCTCGGCGGTGTCGCCCTCGCCGCGGCCCGACAGGGCCTGGGCGACTGGAGACTCGAACGAGAGCTTGCCGTTGGAAAGGTCCTGGTCGGGAGAGGAGACGAGTTCGTACTCCTGCTCCTTTCCACTCGACTCGTCGCGCACCTTCACCACAGAGCCGAAGCCCACGCGCCCGTCGGCCTTGCCCTCGGCGGCGATCTCAGCGGTGTCGATCCGCTCCCGCAGCAGGTGGATCTTGCGCTCGAGCATGCCCTGCGCGTCCTTCGCGGCGTGGTACTCGGCGTTCTCCTTGAGGTCGCCCCACTCGCGCGCGGTCTTGATCTGGGCGGCGATGTCCGATCGTCCGCGGCCCTCGAGGTCCTCGACCTCGGTCACGAGGCGGTCGTAGGTGTCCTTGGAGATGAGGTTCTCTGGGTCGGTCATTGCCACCGACCATAGAGGCCCGGCGGGCGAACTAGTCGACGTAGACCGGCGTGCCGACCTCGACCTGGCCGAACAGGCGTTTCACGTCCGGGATGTCCATGCGGATGCAGCCGTGTGAGGCCGCGGTACCGAGCGAGTCCAGCTCGCCCGTACCGTGGAAGCCCTCCGCGCCGTTGAAGCCGATGAACCGCGCCTTGAGCGGATTCTTCGGTCCCGGCGGGATCGTCTTGCCGGCCAGATCGCCCGCCCACTCGCTGTCGGGCACGTTCCAGACCGGATCGACCTGCTTGCTCTGCACGGCGTACATCCCGGAGCCGGTCTCATAGCCCGCCTTGCCGACGGCGATCGTGTAGGTCTCGGCGAGGCGCAGGTTCTTGTACAGGCGCAGCTTGAAGCTCTCCCGGTCGACGGCGACGAAGCTCGGGTAGCGCGCCGGCAGGTCGGCGGTTGTCACCTTCGGCTCGATCTTGTAGGTCTTGACCTCGATCTCGGAGCTGGCGCGCGGGTTGCGGATCGCGCGCACGAGCGCCTTGCGCAGCTCCTTGCTCTTCATCCCGCGGCCGTCGCGGCCCGGAATGCGCTCGAGGGTTTCACCGCCGGGCTTCACGCTCGCGTCCTGCGCGGGGCGGTCGACGGCCTTCTCGGCCTTCTCGACGACCTCGCCCACCGCCTGGTGCGAGAAGCGCAGGCGCGGGCGCAGCTCGAGGTCGAGCTCGCCGCCGGTCACGTTGCGGGAGGCGCGGGTGAGGAACGAGCCCTCCTGGCTCCTGTCCATCGCCTCGGCCACGATCGCCCGGACGTTGGCGCGCGCCTTCACCTGCCTGCCGGAGAGCGTCCAACTCGCGCCATCGGGACCGTTCACGGTGAGGTTGCGCCTGCGCGGTGCCTCGAGCTTGCGCGTGAGCACCGCGGTGGCCTCGGCGGCGCTCAGGCCGGAGAGGTCGACGTCCCCGGCGCGCACACCATCGGCGATCAGCCCGTCCGTCTCGGAGGCCGAGACGTAGGCGGCGACGAGCCCGCCACCGACCAGTAGGACGAGGACGAGCGATACGCCGAGCAGGAAGCGAGCGCGCATGTCTCTCTTCTAGCGAAGCGGGCGCCGTAGGGATGCGTCAGCAGGGCGTTTGCACGGGAAACTGCAGCGACCTGATTGCGAGAACCGAGCTATCCGGTGGACGAGGACGCCGGAGAGCGAAGGTTCGCAGCCATCAGCCGCAGCCGGTGTTGTTGCCGCACGAGCTGCACGTGTAGCAAGAGCCTGTCCGCTGCATCATGCCGCCGCACTGCCCGCATGCCGGGCCGAGGTCGAGGCCCGCCAGCTTCGCCGGGATCGGCGGGGGCGAGTCGGTGAGCGCCGAGGCCGCCGGCTTCGCGCCGCCTCCGTTCGAGGGTGCGGCCGCTCCGCCGTTAGACGCTCCGTCGGAAGCGCCCCCGTTGCCATTCGCCGGCCCGGCCGTGTCGCCGCGCATGAGGGCCTCCTGGGCCTCCTTCCGCGCACGCACCTCCTGGGTGAGGATCCCGAACTCCTCGCAGACGTCGGCGTCGAGGAAGCGGGAGGCCAGCCAGCGCATGATGTAGTCGGGCATCGACTTGGCGAACGGGATCTCCTGGTTGCCGGTGATCCCCTCCGGGTCGAAGCGCATGTAGGAGTACTTGCGCACGAGGGTCTCGAGCGGCACGCCGTACTGGAGCGCGATCGAGATGCCCGTCGCGAACGCGTTCATCATGCCGCGCAGCGTCGAGCCCTCCTTGCCGATGTCGGTGAGGAAGATCTCCCCGACGGTGCCGTCCTCGTACATGCCGGCCGTGATGTATCCCTCGTGACCGGCGATCGAGAACTTGTGCGTGAGCGACTGGCGCTCGCGCGGCATCCGGCGACGCACCGGCTGCGGCTCCGGCGCCTCCTCCGGCGAGAGCGCGGCCTCGTCCTGGGCGTCCGTGCGCAGCGCCTGCGCGGTCTTCGAGCCGTCGCGGTAGATCGCCAGCGCCTTGACACCCAGGCTCCATGCCTGGATGTAGGCGTCGGCGACGTCCTCGACCGTGGCCGAGGCGGGCAGGTTCACCGTCTTCGAGATCGCGCCCGAGATGAACGGCTGCGCCGCGCCCATCATCTTGATGTGGCCCATGTGGGTGATCGCCCGCTCGCCGACGGCGACGTCGAACACCGGCATGTGCTCCTCGGACAGGGCCGGGGCGCCGACGATCGAGTTCGTCTCGTTGATGTGCGCCTCGATCTGGCCGATCTGCTCCGGCGTGTAGCCGAGCGTCTCGAGCGCGAGCGGTACCGTGCGGTTGACGATCGTCATCGAGCCGCCGCCGACCAGCTCCTTGAACTTGATGAGCGAGAAGTCCGGCTCGACGCCGGTGGTGTCGCAGTCCATGAGGAACGAGATCGTGCCGGTGGGTGCGAGCACCGTGGCCTGCGCATTGCGGTAGCCGTGCTCCTCGCCGAGCGCGACCGCCTCGTCCCACGAGCGCCGCGCCGCCGCGAGCAGCGGCTGGTCCGGCGCGCCCTCGTCGACGATCGCGTGCGAGGCGTCGCGGTGCTTGCGCATGACGCCGAGGTGCGCCTCGGCGTTCTCCTCGTAGCGCTCGTACGGACCCATCGCCCCGGCGATCTCCGCCGACTGGCGGTAGGCCCGGCCGGTCATGAGCGCCGTGATCGCGCCCGCCACCGCGCGGCCCTCGTCGGAGTCGTAGGGCAGCCCGTTGCTCATCAGCAGCGCGCCGAGGTTCGCGTAGCCGAGGCCGAGCTGGCGGAACGCGCGGGCGTTCTCGCCGATCTCCTTGGTCGGGTAGCTCGAGGGCGAGACGACGATCTCCTGCGCGAGCAGAAGGACGTCGACGGCGTGCTCGAAGTCATCGACGTCGAAGGTGCCGTCGGGGCGGCGGAACTTCATGAGGTTGATCGAGGCGAGGTTGCAGGCCGAGTCGTCGACATGCATATATTCGCTGCAGGGATTAGACGCGTTGATGCGACCCGAGACCGGGCACGTGTGCCAGTCGTTGATCGTCGTGTCGAACTGGACGCCGGGATCGGCGCACTCCCACGCCGCCTTGGCGATCTTGTTCATGAGCTCGCGCGCGTCGATCGTGTCGACCGTCTCGCCCGTGGTGCGCGCCGTGGTGCGCCACATCGCGCCCTTCTCGACGGCCTCCATGAAGTCGTCGGTGACGCGAACCGAGTTGTTCGCGTTCTGGTACTGGATCGAGAAGAAGCCCTCGCCATCGATCGACATGTCGAAGCCCGAGTCGCGCAGGGCGTTCGCCTTCTTCTCCTCGCGCGCCTTGCACTCGATGAAGTCGACGATGTCCGGGTGGTCGATGTCGAGCACGACCATCTTCGCCGCACGGCGGGTCTTGCCGCCGGACTTGATCGTGCCGGCCCACGCATCGGCGCCGCGCATGAAGGAGACCGGGCCCGAGGCCGTGCCGCCCTTCTTCAGCGGCTCCATCGAGCCGCGGATGTTCGAGAGGTTGATGCCCGAGCCGGAGCCGCCGCGGAAGATGTTGCCTTCCTTGGTGTTCCAGTCGAGGATCGAGTCCATGTCGTCCTCGACGCTCAAGATAAAACATGCTGAACATTGCGGGTGCTCCTCGAAGCCGACGTTGAACCACACCGGCGAGTTGAACGCCGCCATCTGGTTCAGCAGGATGTGGGTGAGCTCGTCCTCGAAGGTCTGGGCGTCCTCCCCGGCGGCGAAGTAGCCGCCCTCGCGGCCCCATCCGGCGATGGTGCCGGACACGCGGCCGACCATCTGCTTGACCGAGTTCTCGCGCTCGGGCGTGCCGACCTGGCCGCGGAAGTACTTCTGGGCGACGATGTTCGTCGCGTTCTGGGACCAGCTCTTC
>JACCYP010000055.1 GCA_013696425.1 Thermoleophilaceae bacterium | reverse complement strand
GCGAGCCCAGCGCGCCCACCAGCAGGGTGTCCAGCTTGGTGGACGCCGTGCGCACGATTCCGATCAGGTTTGTCGACAGCAGGAAGCGACGGATCTCCGCGAACTGGGGGCGCAGCCGGCGTATGGGCGCCGAGCGGTGCTCCCAGACGAGCGGGAGAAAGGCGCGAAGGCTCACGGCGCCGAGCAGCAGGGTCCCGAGGACCTCCGCCGCCACCCGCGCCCACACGAGCCCCTCGAGCCCGGCGCCGAGCAGGACCGCTACCAGCACGAAGCCGAAGCGCAGGGCCGCCGCCACCGAGCCGGCGATGAAGGACAGCGAGAAGCGGTCGATTGCGCGGAGGATCGATCCGCCGGCGCTATCCAGGGCGCCGAACAGCTGCCCGATCGCGTAGACGATCATCAGCCGGCCGAGGTCGGCGTCGTTAAGGAGCAGATCGGCCGCGAGGCTCGCGGTGGCCGCCACGAAGGCGAAGGCCATCAGGCTCACGCCGACGTCAACGACCCACAACAGCTTTGCGATCGCGACGGCGTCGGCCTTGCGGCCCTGCTCCAGAAAGCCCGCCACGTAGCGGGTCATGGCGTCCTTGACGCGGAAGTCGAGCAGCTTCTGCACGGCCTCGGGGAAGGCGATGATCAGCAGGAGCACGCCCAGCTCACGCGCGCCCAGGTAGCGGGCGAGCACGATGGTCTCCCCGAGCAGCGCGAGGGCGTTGACGCCCGTGGCGAGGAGGGCCCAGCCGGAGTTCCTCCACATGGTTTGGAGGGAGCCCGGCCCCCCGAGCACCCAGCGGCGAAGTGCGCTGAGCCGGGACTTCACAGTCTCCCGGTCAGTCCCAGGAGATCTCGCCGGAGGGCGGCTTGGTCCCGATGTAGACGATGCCCCCGCCGGGGGCGACAGGCCGGATCTGTTCGAAACCGGCCTCCTCGAACCACTTGTGGACGTCGACGTGGTCGTAGGTGAAGGCGTACTCCGGCGAGTAGAGGTCGAACGTGTTGCCAACTCGCCAGCGGTGAGTCGGCGGATTGACGCTCACGGGGAGCAGGATGCGCGTGATGAACGGGCCGGCCACCGGGATCTTTCCGACGTAGTAGAGCGGGATCGCAAGGTAGGAGAGTTTCAGCAGCAGTCGCTGGGGCAGGCGCGTGGTCAAGCGCCGGTAGAACTCGGTGGTGGCGAGGTAGGCCTTGTTGTAGTTGGCGTAGACGAACGCCATCAGCTTGCCGCCGGGCTTCACCAGCTGCGGCAGCTGGTTGAACGCGCCCGGCGGGTCGGGCGTGTGGTGGAGCACCCCCCAGCAATAGACAAGGTCGAACTGTTCGGGCTTCAGAGGAAGGCGGAAGATGTCGGCCTGCAGGAAGTGGATGCCCTCCCGCTCGCGGAGGTTCTCGTGCGCGGCGTCGATGGCGCGGCTGAGGTCCACGGCCACGACCTTCCCGCCGTGGTTCAACACCACCTCGCTGAAGCGCCCGAGCCCGCAGCCGGCGTCCAGGACCGTCTTGCCTGCGAGGGCCGAGAGGTCGAAGTCGAGGCAGTCCTGGAACTGGCGGTCGAGATAGTCGAGACCGGTGAATTGCTTGAGGTGGGCGGTCCGGAACGCGGTCCACTCGAGTCCGAACGCGTCGGCGTAGGAGTCGCCCGGGACGAAGCGCGGAACGGAGCGCACGATCGGGAATGCGTGGTCGTTCTCGCACACCAGCTCACCGGCGGCGACATCGTCGAGCTCGAGCTGCTCGCCGCGCAGCTCTAGGTCGCTGTCGCAGTTCGGGCAGGTCAGGAACTCGAGTAGTTCGCGCTTCATGCGAGCGCGGCAGCGTACAGGCATCTGTACGCCAAGCCGGAGGCGGCAAGCGTGTAGCGCGCTCGGATATCGGCCGAGGCGGCTTTCCCCAGGCTCGCTCGGAGCTGCCGGTCGCCTGCCAGGCGCGCGAGCGCAGATTCGAGCTCCTGCTGGTCGTTCACCACGAAGCCCGTTCGCCCGTCCTCGATGTGCTCGACCAACCCCCCGCCATCGGCGAAGACGATGGTGGGGAGGCCGACCGCCATGGCCTCGACCGCGGAGTTCCCGAAGGACTCCAGGCCCATCGAGGGCAATGAGAAGGCGTCCATCGCGATCAGGAAGTCCGAGATGTGCTGCTGCATGCCTACGAACAGGACTCGGTCGGACACGCCGAGCGCGGACGCGCGGGCCTCGAGGCGGCTCCGATCGGCGCCGTCGCCCACCACCAGTATCCGGAGGTGGGGTAACGCGAGCGCCGCGGCGGCATCGATCAGCCGCTCTATCCGCTTCCACGACTTGAGGTGGGCCGAGGTGCCCACGACGAAGTGTGTGTCGCGGAGCCCGAGGCTTGCGCGCGCCTCGGCGCGGGTCCGCCGCGCCTCGAGCAGCTCGAACTCGAGCCCGTTGTAGGTGACCTCGATCCGCTCCCCTCCTATCCGGAAAAGCTCGGCGGCGCAGCGGGCGGCATGCGCGGTGTTGCCGGAAAGCGCGTTGAAGCGACGTCGCAGCAGCACGCCCGTGAGCCCGTATTGGAGTCGCTTCCTTCGGTCGTAGTCGGTGATCCCGCCGCGGTGCGTGTAGACGCGCCGCGAATCCCCGCACAGCGAGCTCGCGAGCATCATCGCGGGCTCCGCCGAATGGAAGTGGTGCAAATCGTAGGGGCGCATGGCCCGG
This sequence comes from Thermoleophilaceae bacterium, assembly GCA_013696425.1. Lineage (GTDB taxonomy): Bacteria > Actinomycetota > Thermoleophilia > Solirubrobacterales > Thermoleophilaceae > JACCYP01. The sequence continues at coordinate 4,794 of JACCYP010000055.1, read as the reverse complement.
CCGAGGCGCGGAACCGCGGGCAGATCGGCGCCCCTGCGCAGGTCGAGATGGACAACCGGCGTGCCGAGTGCGCGCAGCCGATCCACGTAGGGGCCCGCGGGGCGCGCGAAGCCAACAGAGGGGTCGAGTCCGGGGTCGCGCATCTGCTCTCGCACGAGCTGGTAGACGGCACGCTCCGCACCACCCGTCTCGCCGTTCCAGAGGACGTGGAGAACCTTGATGGGCGCCGTGCGGGGCGGCGCCGTGGCGGCGCGGGAAGGAGGTCCGGTCCTAGTGTGCATTGAGGTTCAGCCGCCGTTCGGCGGAGCGGCCGAACGACAGCCCTCGCGGGTGAACTCGGTGACGATCTGGCCACTGATCCGAAGGGCTCTTACGATCGGGTCCGCGAGCGCCACGCGCTCGATGGCCGACGCCATCGTCCATCCGGTGGCGAGCACCGGCCAGCGCCGGAACCGCTCGCGCTTGGGCGTGCGCCAGATCTCGAAGAACTGGGCCTGGGAGCCGCCCGTCGTCCGGACGAGCGCCAGCCGCAGGACGCCGCGCCCACTGCCGCCGAAGAGGTCGGTCGTGTGAACCACGCGTTTGAGGCGGAGCCCGGCCTCGGCTCCATAGCGGCGCAGGGTCCGGGGAGTGAAGAAGTGGAGATGGCGCGGCACGTCCTCCTGCTGAGCCCACCGTGAGTAGACACTGCGCAGGTTCGGCACCTGCACGATCAACCTTCCACCGGGTCGCAGCAGCGCGGCACAAGCGGCGAAGGCCGCCGCCGGGTCGCGGAGGTGCTCGAAGACCGCCCAGGCGGTGATCACGTCGAAATCGGCGTGGGGCAGTTCCCTTTCGGGCGGGAAGTCGAGCCTGTGGATGATCAGGCCGTGAGGGTTACCGGCCCGCCGAGCCGGCTCGATCCCCTCGACTTGCCAGCCGCGTTCGCGCATCACGCTCAGAAAGTCCCCACGCGCGGTGCCCACGTCCAGGAGGCGCCCAGGGGGGCCGGGGACATAGCCGGCCTGGCGCTCGTAGCGGGCGGTCTGGCTTCCCCGTCGCTCGAAGTAAGCCGGCGGGTAATAGCGGCCCATCTCCTCCGCGTCGGGGCGGGGGTTGAGGAAGCCGAGTCCACACGCCCGGCAGCGCACCACCGGCCATTCGATGTCGTCGGTCTGGAAGCGGTAGTCCCGCAGCGTGAACAGCCGCTTCGCGTCGTGCGAGCCGCAGAGATTGCAGGAGGTGGTCTCGGGCACGGCGGCTATTCTGACGCACCCTTGACGATCCGCTCCCGGTGACGCAGCCCCTCCCATGTGTGGAATAGCCGCCTGCTGCGACACCTTGGGCCGTGGTCGCGCCGCCCCGTGGGCGCGACCCCTCATGGGCCACCGGGGGCCGGACGGGGAGGGAGTCGCGGAGGTGCCCGAGCACGACTTGGTGCTCGAGCACGTCCGCCTGGCGGTCATCGATCCGGCCAATCGCGAGGCCGACCAGCCGTTCAGCGACCCGAGCGGACGCTGGACGATGGTCTACAACGGCGAGGTCTTCAACTTCCGCGAGCTCCGCGGCGAGCTCGAGCGGGCGGGAGTCCGCTTCACCACCGAGTCCGATACAGAGGTGGTTCTGCAGGCTTTCCTGAACTGGGGGCCTGACGCCTTCTCTCGGTTGCGCGGCATGTTCGCGCTCGTGGTCGCCGACCTGGTGACCGGCGAGCTTGTGGCCGCTCGCGACCAGGTCGGCGTCAAGCCCCTCTACTGGTCCTTCCGCGGTGGGCTTTTTCTCGCCGCAAGCGAGCTGCGCACCATTACCGGTCATCCCGGTCAGGCCAACGCGCTCGACCACCCCGGGGTGGTCGAGTACCTGGCCTTCGGCCACAATGGAGAAGAGCGCACCTTTCTCGAAGGGGTCCATAAGCTGCGCCCTGGGACCTGGCTGCGCCTCGCGGAGGGGCGAGTCGAGACTCATGAGTACTGGGACGTCGTGCCGGCCGACGCACCCGACAAGACCCACTTAGTCGAGGATCTAAGCGACCGCATCGAGGACTCCGTTCGTGCCGCGCTCGTGAGCGACGTCCCGGTGAGCATGATGCTCTCGGGCGGATTCGACTCGTCGACGATCGCGGTGCTCGCTTCGCGGCTCGTGGACCCTGCCGGCCTTACCGCCTACTCCGTTTCCTTCGGCCTGCCGAGCGACGAGTCAGACGCAGCGGCGCGGCTTGCGCGAACGCTCGGGATCCGCCATCGCGTCATCACGCTGGGCACCGAGGACATCACGTCCGGGATGGGGGCGTGGCTAGACCAGATGGACGCTCCGTCGGCGAACCCGACGTGGATCGCGGTGTCGCACATCGCGCGGGCCGTCCACGAGGACGGAGGCAAAGTCCTGCTGTCGGGCGACGGTGGCGACGAGCTCTTCGGCGGCTATGACCGCTGGATGACCTACCTGCGCTTTCACGACCGCGTGTGGGCGCCCACTCCAAGAATCGTGAGGCGGGCAGGGGGCACCATGATCTCGCCGATCCTTCGTGGCCTCGCCGGCGACATGGCGCGCAGGGCACGGGACGGCGGGGAGCTGTTTGTCGAGAGCCGGCCCTTCCACGACGATGACCTGCGTCTCACCCTGGGGCCCGCGGGCAAGCGCGCGGCTCACGCTCATCCGCCGGAGCGCTCGATCGCGGAGATACGCGCGCGCTTCGACAGTCGGCTGCCAGGCGGCGACTATCTGGCCTGGATGTCATACCTCTCGCTGAAGGCGGGGCTGGTGGAGGACTTCCTGGCCAGGCTCGACAAGATGGGCATGGCACACTCGGTCGAAGGCCGGGTGCCGCTGCTGGACGCCGGGCTCGCCAGGTGGGCGCTCGCCACACCACAGTCGCTGAAGGTGCCGGGCTTTCGCAACAAGGCGTTGTTCCGCGAGGCCGTTGAACCGCTGCTGCCCGCCTTCATCACCAGCCGGCCCAAGCAGGGTTTCTGTCCCCCGGTCGCCGCTTGGGCGACCGCTGCCCTGCCGGTCACCTCGGCGCCGGGAACGGCACTCGTCGACAGCGGCCTCGTCATGGCCGGGGCCGCCGATGCCCTGCGCGCGAAGGGTGGTGACAATGCCTCTTTCGCACTGTGGACGCTTGGCACGCTCGACGCCTGGTGCGAGCGGCACCTGTAGCGCCGGCCTCTAGGTGGTGGGCACCGGTGAATCCACGAACTCGTGGTGCCAGAGTTCGAGCGTCATCAAGGCCCACATCCTCAGCGCGTTGTCCTCGGACCCCTCCCGGTTGGCCTTGATGATCCGTGCCACCTCGGCAGGGTCGAGGAGGCCGCGTGAGCGGACCGCCTCCGGGGAGAGCAGATCGTCGATCATCGGGGCGAGGTCCTTGACCAGCCAGGACCGCAGGGGAGCCCCGAAGCCGGCCTTTGGACGATGGACGATCTCCTTGGGCAGGACGTCGGCCATCGCCCGCTTGAGGATGTGCTTGCGCGTCAGGCGCTTCAGCTTCAGTTCGGGGGGGATCCGGCCACCCAGAGCTACGAGCTGGTCATCCAGCAGCGGCACGCGCACCTCGGCCGACGCGGCCATGCTCATTTTGTCCGTGTACGCGAGGTTGAGGCATGGGAGGAACGTCTTCATGTCGAGGTACAGCAGCCGGTTGAGCCAGTGCTCGCCTCGCACGTGGTCGAGGTGCGCGCGGTGACACGCGAAGGAGTCGTGGTCGGCGGTGGCCTGCCGCAGATCCGGCGACAGCACAGTGTCGAGTTCGCCCCCGCGGTAGTAGGAGCAGTAGGCGAGGTAGCGCTCGTCGGGCGGAAGACCGAGCCCCCGGCCGAACTTCATCAGGTTGCGCCGTGGCCCGCGCATTCGGCCCGGCGGGCCAAGGCCGATCCGCTCCTCGAGCACGGTGCCCAGGGCCCCACGAAAACGGCGCGGCGCGGGATCGAGCATCCGCGCGAGCTTCATCGCGACGTGGCGCGGATAGCCGGCGAACACCTCGTCTCCCCCCATCCCGCTCATCACGACGGTGAGGGAATCGCGTGCGGAGCTGCAGATGAGGTAGGTGCTGATCGCGGCGGGGTCCGCCACAGGCTCGTCGAGATGCCAGATGAGTTTCGGCAGTAGGTCGGCGACGTCTGCGGACAGGATTCGCTCGTGGTAGTCGAGCGCCATGTCCTTGGCCAGCTGACGCGAGTAGCGCAGGTCGTCGGGCACGATCTCGTGGCCCATGTCCTCCGGGTCGAAGCCCACTGTGTAGGTGGTTACGCCTCCGAGCGTGGCGTGCAGGTCCGCGACAATCGCGCTCGAGTCGATGCCTCCGCTCAGGAAGCTGCCGAGGGGAACGTCGGACACGGTCTGGCGCCTCACTGAGCGCGATATCTCGGCCCGAACGGCCACGCTCCACTCGTCCTCCGAGTGCTCCTGCGGCTCGAAGGTCATGTCCCACCACTGCGTCACGTCAAAGGAACCCGCGGACCAGGTGGCGCAGTGGCCGGGGGCGAGCTTGTACACGCCCTGGAAGATCGTGGTGGGGTCAGGCACCCAGAGAAACGTGAGGAAGTCCGCGATCGCCTCCGGGCGAACGCTGACCGACGGCAGCGCGGGTAGCAGCGACTTGACCTCGGATGCGAACGCAAGAGCGCCGTCCGCAAGCTCGGTGTAGTAGAGGGGCTTGATGCCGAGGCGGTCTCTGGCGAGGAAGAGCCGCTTCTCGAGGTCGTCCCAGATCGCGAACGCGAACATCCCGTTCAGGAGCGGGAGCATGTCCTCGCCGTAGCGCACGTACATCGCGAGCAGCACCTCGGTGTCGGTCTCGGTCGTGAACGCGAAGCC
>JACCYP010000087.1 GCA_013696425.1 Thermoleophilaceae bacterium | reverse complement strand
GAGGACGTGTTCACGCGCGCGATCCCGTTCCTCGGCTTCGTGTTCATGCTGCAGATGCTCGCGGCACTCAACTTCGACTGGTCGACCGCCGCGAACGTCGCCGCCGTGACCGGCGGCCTGGCGATCCTTCTGCTCGCCGTGGGCGTCCTCAACCGGCGCCGCGGCCAGCGCTTGGCATCGGTGCCCCGCCGCGTGGGCGGGGCCGAGCTCACCACCTTCGTCGCGCTCCCCTCGCTGCTGCCCCTGATCTTCGGGGGGCAGCTCGCCTCAGCGCTCGCCACCGCCGTCGGGCAGGGAGTGACGCTCGTGGTCGTCTACTACGTGGTGGGGTATGGGCTCTTCTCGATCGTGCGCTGGTCGGCCGCGCGCTTCTTCGACACCCTTGCCGCCTCCCTCTCGACGCTCTCCTCGGCAGTGCCGCTGCTGCTCGTCGTGACGCTCGTGCTCTTCATGACCACGGAGATGTGGCAGGTGTTCTCGGACATCCCCGGGCCCCTGCTCGGGCTGACGCTGCTCTCAGTCGTGCTGATCGGCTCGGTGTTCCTGCTCGCGCGCCTGCCCCGGGAGATCTCGGCCATCCAGCGGGAGACCTGCCCGGGGGCGCCTCCGCTCGACCGCCGCCAGCGCCTGAACGTGGGCCTCGTGATGTTCGTCTCCCAGGCGCTGCAGGTGCTCGTCGTGAGCCTCGGCTCGGGGATCTTCTTCGTCGGCTTCGGAATGCTCGCGATCGGCCCCGGCGTGCTCGAGCAATGGATCGGCGGGTTCGGCGACCGGCTCGTCGAGTTCGACCTGCTCGGGGAGACCGTCTACGTGACCTCGGAGCTGCTGCGCGTGGCGGCCGGCATCGCCGCCCTGTCGGGCCTCTACTACGCGATCGCCGTGCTCACCGACCCGACCTACCGCGAGGAGTTCCTCCAGGAGCTCACCGAGGAGATGGGCGACACCTTCCGCGCGCGCACCGAGTACCTGCGCGCGCTGGGCGACTCAGCCTGAGCGTCCCGGGGCGAGCACGTCGAGCCCGTGGTGTCGGGCGCCCGCGGCAAGGCGGGTGTCGTAGGTGACCATCGCGGCGATCAGGTCCGCGTCGCGGAGCTTCACCGCCGTTGCCAGATGGATCGCGTCGAGCGTGGCCACCCCACGCGGCTCAATCGTTTCCGCCGCCCTCAGCACCCCGCCGTCGACGGGGACGAGCGCGGTGCCCTCGAGCAGCCGGTCCGCGTCCCCGAGGCAATCGCTGCGCAGAGCCAGGCGGCGCAGCTCCACGCGCAGCATCTCGCTTGCCAGCCAGCCGTCGAAGCGCTCGAGCGCATCCAGTACGGCGCCTGCATCTGGCTCGCCGAGCAGCACCCTGCCGAGCGCGCTGGTGTCCACGTAGAGCGCGGGCAATGCGCGTTACTTGCGGCCCTCGGCGAGAAAGGCATCGGTCGTGCCCGCCGGCGCCCCGGCGGGGTCGAGCCGCCGAGCGATCTCGTCGAGGCGCTCGCCGGGAACGCTCGCGCCGAACCTCGCTGCGGCCTCGGCGTAGAGACCCGAGGTGGAAGGCACGAGCCGCGCGACCTCGCGGCCGCGCTCGGTCACCGCCAGCGCCTCGCCTGCCTTCACCCGCTCCAGATGCTTGCTCAGGTTCTGCCTGAGCTCTCGGATCCCGACCCGCTCGATCATTGTGCGTCAGACAGTAGCACAACGTCCCGGTGCGCCCTTGGAGAGAGCCGGCTGACGAGCGAAAACCGAGCGTGCCAAGGAAGAGGCCCGAAGGCTTGGTGGGCCAAGCCGAGGGCCAATGACGCAGGCAGGCGAAGGTTTGCAGCCGTCAGGCGGCTCTCGCGTCAGGTGTTCTGGTACAGCGGGCCGTCGCCACCCTCGGGCACCGTCAGCCGGCCGCCCTTGGCCGTGATCGCGCCGCACTGCACGCAGTTCGTGTAGTTCACGGTCACGTCGACATTGCCCTCCTCGGGGGCGTCCTCCGGGATCTCATACACCCCGGCGGGGCACATCCACTGCCACGCCTCGGCGATCTCGCGCGGCACGTTCTTCTGCACGCGGATGTGGTTCGGAGCGTCGTCGCGGGTCGCGTTGCCCGTGATGAAGACGCTCGAGAGCTTGTCGAAGATGTACTTGCCATCCGGCTTCGGATAGCCGTTCTTGGTCTTCCCGATGAACATCGGCTGGGCGTCGTTTCGGTGCAGCTTCCAGCGCCCGCCGGGGAAGCGGCCCTTGGTGGCGATCATCAGGTTCACGATCGGGCCGCCGCGGATCAGGCCCATCGAGAACGGCTGGCGCGTGTTGCGCTGCTCGTAGAGGTCCTTGCCGATGATCGAGTTCTCGACCTCGGCCTCGTAGTCCTCGTAGTCGGTCGAGTCCTTCTTCAGCTGGGCGTAGATCGTCTCGGCCGCGAGCATGCCCGACTTGATGGCGTAGTGGACGCCCTTCAGCGCGGCCAGGTTCACCATGCCGCCGCCGTCGCCGACGATCACGGCACCCGGCATCGACAGCTTGGGCATGGCCCAGTAGCCGCCGGCCGGGATCGCCTTGGCGCCCCACGACACGCGCTCCCCGCCCTCGAGGATCTTGCGGACCATCGGGTGGGTCTTGAACTGCTGGAGCAGGTCGTGGCAGGAGGTGGTGGCATCCGCGTAGTCGAGGTCGATCACGAAGCCGATCGAGACGAGGTCGTCGCCGGTCTTCTCGTCCTTCATCGGGTAGATCCAGGAGCCGCCGATCTGGTGGTACTTGGCGGGGATCTTGAGCGGCCAGCCGGCAAGCGTGTGGATGACCTTGTCGAGCGGCTTCTCGACCTTCCAGACCTCCTTCACGCCGAGCTCCCACACCTGCGGCTCGGCGCCCTTGGCGAGCTCGAACTGACGGATGGCGGCACCGGTGAGGTGGCCCCAGCAGCCCTCGGCCAGCACGGTCGCCCTGGAGGCGATGTCGGTGCCGGGCTCGAAGTTCCCGAGCTCCTCGCCCTCGCGCCCGCGGCCCTTATCGCCGGAGCGCACGCCCTTCACCTGGCCGTCCTCGACGATCAGCTGGGAGGCCGCGGTCTCGGTGAGCACGTAGGCGCCCGCGTCCTCCGCCTGCTTCTGCATGTAGCGGCACAGCGCCGCGACGGAAACGACCTCGTTGCCCTTGTTGTGCTGCGGGGGCGGCGGGGGAATGCGCACCTTCGTCTTGCCGTTTGGCAGGAGGTAGATGGCTTCCTTCTCGACCTCGCCGAACGCGAAGCCCTCCTTACGCCACTGCTCGCGCTCGAGCTCGGGGAACAGCTCCTCGAGCGGTCCCGGCCGCATCACGGCGCCGGAGAGGTTGTGGCCGCCGCACGTCTTCGCCTTCTCGACGATCGCGACGGGCACCTCCCCCAGGCTCTCCATGAGCTGCGGATCGTCGGCGAGCAGCTGCAGCAGCCGGTTCGCGCAAGCGAGCCCGGCCGTGCCGCCGCCGACGATCGTCACACCGATGTCGATCCGCTCCTCCTCGCCGTCGAGGGAGGTCTTGATGAACTCCTCGGGCGAGTTGACTGGAGGCGGGTAGTCAGCCGGTACGACGCCGTTCTTGCCCATGCTCGGGTCAGCCGCCCTTCTTGGCCTTGATGGCCTCGGTGAGCTTGGGCAGGATCTTGTTCAGATCACCCACGATGCCGAGGTCTGAGAACTCGAAGATCGGCGCGTTCTGGTCCTTGTTGATCGCGACGATGTTCTCCGAGGCCTGCATGCCGACCTTGTGCTGGATCGCGCCCGAGATGCCGGCCGCGAGGTAGAGCTTCGGCGCGACGGTCTTGCCCGTCTGTCCGATCTGGGCCGAGTAGGAGTACCACCCGGCGTCGACCACGGCGCGGGTGGCGGCGACCGCGCCGCCGAGCGACTCGGCGAGGTCCTCGCAGAGCTGGAAGCCCTCCGCCTTGCCGAGCCCGCGGCCACCGGCCACGAGGATGTCGGCGTCCTCGATGTTCACGTCGGCGCCACGCTGCTCGCCCCGCTGGACCATCTTGCACTTGTTCGAGAACTCCGAGAAGGAGACCTCGACGTCCACGACCTCCGCGTCACCGTCGCCACCCTCGGCGATCTCGAACGCGTTCAGGCGGCCGATGATGATGCCGGGCTCACCGACGTAATCCACGTCGACGATCGCCGAGTCCTGGAGGATCGGCCGCTCGGCCACGAGCTTGCCGTCCTGCACCTTCACGGCCGTGACCTCCATGGTCACGCCGGCGTTCAGGCGGGCCGTGAGGCCGGCGCCGATCTCGAAGCCGAGCAGGCCGCCGCCGAACAGGGCGTAGGACTGGCCGTTCTCCTCGATGACCTTCGCCATCGCGTCGACCACCGGCTGGGCGAGCCCCTCCTCGCCCTTGACGCGGAACACCTTCGTTGCGCCGTACTTGCCGAGCGTCTTGCAGAGGTCGTCGGTGAGGTCGTCACCGCCGACCACGACCGCGTGGGACTCGGCGCCGAGCTCCTTGGCGAGCTTCGCGCCCTCGGAGACCGCGCCGAGTGAGTTCTTGTTGAAGGCGCCCTCGTAATGGAGCGCGTAGGTGAGGATCCCAGCCATCAGGCGATCAGCTTCCTTTCGTCCAGCCAGGCGACGATCTTCTCGACCGTCTCGTTCGTGTCCTCGTCCTCGATGATCTCGCCGGCCTGCTTGGCGGGCGGCGGGTTGATCGCAAGCACGCGCGTGCGCGAGCCGTCGGCGCCGACCTTCGAAGCGTCGATCTCGACGTCGCCGGTGCCCTTCGAGTCGAGCTGCTTCTTCTTCGCGCCCATGATCGCCTTCAGCGACGGGTAGCGCGGCTCGTTGATGGCGTCGCCGACCGAGATCACCGCCGGCAGCGTGACCTCGACGGTGTCGTAGCCGTACTCGGCCTGGCGCTCGCAGGTGAGCTTGTCGGCGGCGGTGTCGATCTTGATGACCTGCGTGAGCGAGGGCATCTCGAGGTGGTCGGCCACCACGGCGCCGATCGTGTAGCACTCGCCGTCATCGGACTGCTGGCCGAGCAGGACCAGGTCCGGGCTCTCGGACTTGAGCACCTGCGCGAGTGCGTAGCCCGTCGCGGAGACGTCGGAGTCGGCAAGCGCATCGTCGGTCAGGTGGACCGAGCGGTCGGCGCCGAGCGACACGGCCTTGTGCAGTGCGCGAACGGCGCTCTCCGGGCCCATCGTGACCGCCACGACCTCCTCCACGTCGACGGCGCCGCCTTCCTTGATCTGCATGGCGGCCTCGATGGCGTGGGTGTCGAAGGGATTCAGGTTCTTCTCGCCTGACCGGTCGAGGCGCATGGAGTTCGAGTCCATCCGCTTCTCGACGGCGGCGTCCGGTACCTCTTTGACCAAGACGCAAATCTTCAAGGGATCTCCTTCATAGGTGAACTCGCGGCCGGCGGCGGGCTGGTCCGCGGAGGGGACGACATGTTACTGAGTTGACTGACGAGTCAATCTACCCGGATTTCTCAGTGGGTTACGGCTCCCTGGATGAAATCGATGATGTCTCCGGTGGGCGACCCGGGGGTGAAGACCTCGGCGACGCCGAGCTTCTTCAGCTCCGGGATGTCCTCGGACGGGATCGTGCCGCCGACCGTCACGATCACGTCGTCCACGCCCTGCTCCTTGAGCAGGGCGACCACCTTCGGCACCAGCGTCATGTGGGCGCCGGAGAGGATGGAGAGGCCGACGGCGTCGGCGTCCTCCTGGATCACGGTCTCCGCGATCTGCTCGGGCGTCTGGTGCAGGCCCGTGTAGATGACCTCCATGCCCGCGTCACGTAGTGCGCGAGCGATGATCTTGGCGCCGCGATCGTGGCCATCCAGGCCGGGCTTCGCGACGACCACGCGGATCTTTCGTCCTTCCATGGGGCGGGGAGGATAAGGGCACACGCCAAGATCAGTGGCGATGAACGACCGCCGCGTACTTCTCGGGCTGATCGTGGCGCTCGCGTTCGGGCTGCGGCTGGCCGGGCTCGGGGACCGGCTCTCGGCGGACGAGGGCTACTCTTGGCTCGTGGCGAGCGCCGGGTCGTGGGACGTCTTCCTCGATCGGCTGGCGGACTTCGAGAACACGCCGCCGCTGTTCTACGCCCTGCTCGCGCCGCTGCCGCTGGACGACGAGGCGTGGCTGCGGCTGCCCTCGCTGATCGCGGGCACGGCGGCCGTGCCCGTGGTGTATGCGATTGCACGGCCGCCGCTCGGCACCCGGGCCGCGCTGCTCGGCGCGCTGGCGCTCGCGGTGGCGCCCTACGCCGTCTCGTTCTCGAACTACTCGCGCGGGTTCATGCTGGCCACCCTCGCCTGCCTGCTCGCGCTGTGGGGTGCGGCGCGGATCGCCGAGGGCCGCGACGGGCGTGGCTGGTGGGCGCTGTGCCTCGCCGGCGGTGTTGTGGCGGTGTGGTCCGAGTACCACGCGGCCGGATTCCTCCTCGTACTCGCGCTCGCCCTGTTCGCGCTCACCCGCCGCGCGAGCGCGTTGATCGTGGCCGCGCCGATCCTCACGCTCGCCCCTTGGCTGGGTCAGATCGTGCGCGGCCTCGACCGCGTGGACGAGACGAAGGCCTCCCCCACCTACCCGCTCGATCCGAGCGAGGCGATCGTGCCCCTGGTGTTCGGCGAGCACGGCACTGCGAGCGCCGCCGCGGGCCGCTGGCTGCAGCTGCTGGCGGTGGTCGCCGTTCTCGGTGCGGCCGGCTGGGCGCTCAGGCGCCGGGCGGAGCTCGCCTTCCGCCTGGTGGGCGGCACCGCCCTCGGCGTGCTGCTCCTCCACCTCCTCGCCGCGGCGGTCGGCCCGGACGTATTCGCTCAACGCTACCTGACGGTGCTGATCCCACTCGGTGCGATTGCCCTGGGTGCTGCGGTTGAAGCGATCCCCGCCCGGCGCGCAGCGCTCGTGGGGGCAGCGGCCTTGGTGCTCCTGGGCGCCGCGGTCGGCATCGAACGCACGGACCGCGAGATAGAGCCCGACTACGAAGCAGCAGCGCAAAGTGTGCGCGCAGGTCCGAAACAGCGGCCGGTGCTCACAAACAGCGCGGCCTTCGCCTTCTACGCGCGCGACCTGGGCGCGCAGGTCGACCGCCCGTTCGGCCTCGGCCCGGGGCGCGAAGCGCGATGCGGCTGCCGCGGCGTGGCGGTAGTCGACGACGAGCGCGTGGCGGGCGGGGTTCGCCCTGGCGCGGGCGCCCGGACTGACGTAGGCTCGCTCGTCGTCCGGGAGGCACCGCCAGTTTCCGGCGCTGCCAACGTTGCAGGGGGGCAGGGGGACATGAACGGACTTGCATGCGCATTGGCGGCGATCGCCGCCGGGCTCGGCCCGGCGCAGCCGCCTGCGCCCGGAGGCACGCGCGATCTGGAGGTCACGCTCCAGGACGACGCGCAGATGCTCCACGGGACCTACCCGCAGGTGGAGAAGGCGGCGAAGCGGATCGCCGACCTCGGCGCCGACAGGGTGCGGCTCACCGCGGGCTGGTCGGCGCTCGCCCCCGAGCCACTGTCGCCGCAGCGGCCGGCGTTCGAGGCCACGGACTCCGCGCAGTACCCCAAGGACGGCTGGGTTCGCCTCGACCGGGCCGTCAAGGCGGCACGCGCCGCCGGACTCGAAGTCCAGATCGACGCCGCGTTCTGGGCGCCGCGCTGGGCCGTGCAGCGCGGCTCCGGCGGTGACGCCCCGCGCGAGCGCTGGAACCCGAACCCCGCCGAGTTCGGCCAGTTCGTGAAGGCTGCCGCCAAGCGCTACGACGGCGGCTTCCCCGACCCCGAGCGCAAGGGCCAGAAGCTGCCGTCGGTGCGGATGTGGACGACGTGGAACGAGCCGAACCACTCGAGCTTCCTGCTGCCCCAGTGGCAGAAGAACCGCCGCGGCACATGGCGGCCGGTGTCCCCTCACCGCTACCGCTGGATGCACGAGGCCGGCTACGCCGCCCTGAAGGGCGTCGACGCCGAGAACCAGGTGCTCGTCGGCGGCCTCTCCTCCCGTGGCGCAAACAGGCCGGGCGAGCGTTCGAACGTGCCGCCCCTGCTCTTCATGCGCGAGATGGCCTGCGTCGATGCGAACCTGAATCCGTTGCGCGTGCGCGAGTGCCGGAAGTTCAAGCCGATCCAGGCCGACGGCTTCTCCCATCACCCCTACTCCTTCTACACCGCGCCCGGAGTCCAGAGCGAGAGGCCCGACGAGGCCGGGATAGGCGACCTCGACCGCCTGGACGGACTGCTCGCGTCACTCACCGAGCGCGGTCGGATCGCGCAGCCACTGCCGCTCTACCTCACCGAGTTCGGCTACGAGACCAACCCGCCCGACTTCGACCGCGGCGTGTCTCCCGAGGAGCAGGCGAGCTACCTGAGCGAATCGGCCTACCTCGCCTACAAGCAGCCGAACACCCGCATGTTCGCCCAGTTTCTGCTGCAGGACCTCGGCCCCGACACGCGCTACCCGGTTACCTCGAAGAAGCGCTGGCGCGACTACCAGTCCGGCGTATACAACGAGGACGGCACCCCCAAGCCCTCGGCTGATGCCTTCCGACACCCGTTCTGGGTGACGAGCGAGGAGCGCGACGGCCAGAAGGTGGCCGTGATTTTCGGCCAGGTGCGCCCGGGCGAGGGCGCCCAGGAGGTGGACCTGCAGGCGCGCGGCGCGGACGGCGCATGGAAGGCGGTCGGGTCGCTGCCGGTCGGTGCGGCGGCGCCCCCACCGGGCGAGTGCGCGACCTCCGCGACGTCGTTCAAGACGGATGCCCGCGGCTACTACCTGCGCGTGGTGCCCTTTGATGAATCCCTCGAATACAGGCCGCGCTGGCGCCTGGAGGGCAAGGAGGTCTACGGCCTCCCGATGAAGCCTGCGGCTACTTGACCCTGACCTTCATCGTCATGCCGTCGTGGACGGAGCAGAAGACGATGCCGGACTTGCGGAAGGACTTCGAGTAGCTGCCGCTGCGCATCAGGGCCGACGATGCGCCGTTGCCGCGCACGTTGTGCGAGTTCCTGCCCCTCCAGACGAACTTGACCTTCTCGCCCTTCGAGACCGTAATCGACTTCGGTGAGAAGAAATTGTCCTTGACGGAAACGGTCGCGGCACCCTGGGAGAGGGCGGCAGGGGCGAGCAGTGCGATGCAGGCGGAAAGCGAGACGATCTTGGACATGAACCTGACTATGCCACGCGTCGTGCTGTTCTGGGACATCGATGGCACGCTGCTCCTAACCGGGCGCGCCGGCATCCCGGCACTCGAGGGCGCCGCGCGCGAGATCGCCGGGCGCGAAGTCGACCTCACCGGGATGCGCACTGCCGGCCTAACCGATGGCGGGATCGTGTCGATGGTTCTGGAGGATCTCGGTGTGGAGCCCACGCCTGCGCGCGTCGAGACCATGCTGCGCTCCTACGAGGACAAGCTGCCCAGGCACATGAAGGAAGCAGACACGGGACAGGTGATGCCAAATGTGCGCGCGATTCTCGACTCCCTTGCCGAGCGTGACGACGTGCTGAACCTGCTGCTCACCGGCAACACGGAGGCGGGCGCAGCAGTGAAGCTCGCCCACTTCGGCCTCGACTCCTACTTCTCCGGCGGCGCCTTCTCGGTGGACGCCGCGCCGCGCGAGGAGATCGCCCCCCGCGGCCGCGCGCTCGCGCGCGAGCTCCTC
>JACCYP010000072.1 GCA_013696425.1 Thermoleophilaceae bacterium | reverse complement strand
GTGGGGCATGATGCCGGCCCTGCGCTCGACCCAGATCGAGCTCGTGTCGCTCAAGGATGCCGTCGCCGAGCTGCGTACTGTGCCGCCGGAGGAGTACGAGCGGGCGACGGCCTTCTTCGGCTAGCTCTGCCCTGACCCGGGCGTTTCGCTAGACCTCGTCGCTGGTGCCGCCGGGGCGGCCGAACTGGCGCTTCAACCAGGGCGAGGCGAGCTGCCAGGCGGCCGCGCTGATCACGAGCAGGATCGTGACGAGAAAGCCGTCGAAGGCCTTCAGGCCGAGGCCCCAGTAGGCAATCCAGAACGCGAGCCCGAGCATCAGTGCGACGAGGACGACCATGAGCGCCAGAGCGTAGCTCAGGCGGCGAGCGCCTCGGCCAGCTCGCCCACGAGCCGGTGCACGGCGGGCGCGCCGCCCTCCCCGGCCGCGCGCACCACGCGGCTGCCGACGATCACGCCGTCGGCGACGTCGGCCACGCGGCGCGCGTGCTCGCCCGTCGACACGCCGAAGCCGACGGCCACCGGCAGCTCGGTGGCACCCTTCACCCGCCCCACGGTCCGTTCGAGCTCCCGGGGAAGCTCGGCCCGCTCGCCCGTCGTGCCGGTGAGCGAAACGGCGTAGACGAAGCCCTGCGCGTCGCGGGCTATCTCCTCGACGCGGTGGTCGCTGGAGGTGGGCGCCACGAGCGGTACGAGCGCCACGCCCTGGGCCGTGCAGGCCTCACGCACCGCGCCTGCCTCGTCGTGCGGGAGGTCGGGCACGATGATCCCGGCGGCGCCCGCCCCCGCCGCCCGCCGCACGAAATGCTCGGCGCCGTGGGCGAGCACCGGGTTCGCGTAGACCATGAGTACGACCGGCACCTCCCCCGCGACCGATTCACACAGGGCCAAGACCTCGGACAGCGTCACGCCGGCGTCGAGCGCCGCGGTGGCGGCGGCGTGGATCACCGGGCCGTCGGCGAGGGGATCCGAGAACGGGATGCCCAGCTCCACGAGGTCCGCGCCGGCCTCGACCGCCGCGAGCACCGATGCCCGCGAGGTGTCGATGTCCGGGTAGCCGCCCATCAGGTAGGGCATCAGCGCGGCGCGCTGACCGTGCCCCGCGAACGCAGCTCGAATGGAGTCCTCCCCGGGGCTTCCAGCCCCGGGCCTTGATTGGCTTGCTCGGCCTCCGGCCTCGCTTGGAGGACCGGAGCTCAACGCGACAGGACTTCGGCGAGATCCTTGTCACCGCGGCCGGAGAGCGTGAGCACGTCGAGCTCGCCGCCCGGGTTCGCGAGCAGCCAGGCGACGGCGTGCGAGGACTCGAGCGCCGGCACGATCCCCTCGAGCCGGCATACCTTCTTGAAGGCGACCACCGCCTCCTCGTCGGTCACGGCCTCGAAGCGCACGCGGCCCTCGTCGCGCAGGTGCGCGAGCTGGGGACCGGAGCCGGGGTAGTCGAGCCCGGCGGAGATCGAATGGGCTTCGAGTATCTGGCCGTCCTCGTCCTGGAGCACTGCCGACATCGAGCCGTGGAGGATTCCGCGCGCGCCGGTGGCGAGCGGGGCGCCGTGGCGGCCGCTGTCGATGCCGTCGCCGGCGGCCTCGACGCCGATGATCTCGACCTCGGTGTCCGCCACGAAGGCGCAGAAGGTGCCGATGGCGTTCGAGCCCCCGCCCACGCAGGCGATCACGCGGTCGGGCAGTCGCCCGGCGTGGTCGATCACCTGGGCGCGCGCCTCGTCGCCCAGCACGCGCTGGAGGTCGCGCACGATCGCCGGATAGGGCGCGGGGCCGACGGCCGAGCCGATCACGTAGTGGGAGTCCCCGACGTTCGTGACCCAGTCGCGGATCGCCTCGCTCACCGCCTCCTTGAGGGTGCGCGCGCCGGCCTCCACGCCCACGACCTTCGCGCCGAGCAGCTCCATCCGTTCGACGTTCGGCTTCTGGCGGCGGACGTCCTCGGTGCCCATGTAGACCACGCACTCGAGGTCGAAGAGCGCGCAGCAGGTGGCCGTGGCCACGCCGTGCTGGCCCGCGCCGGTCTCGGCGATGATCCGCTTCTTGCCCATCCGCCTGGCGAGCAGGCATTGTCCGAGCGCGTTGTTCAGCTTGTGCGAGCCGGTGTGCATCAGGTCCTCGCGCTTGAAGTAGACCGTTCGGCCGACCTCCTCGGAGATCCGCGGTGCGAGGTAGAGCGGCGTCGGGCGTCCGGCGTAGTCGCGCAGCAGGCCCGAGAGCTCCCGCTCGTAGCCGGGGTCCGAGCGGGCCTGCACCCAGGCGGCCTCGAGCTCGTCCAGGGCGGGCACGAGCGTCTCGGGCACATAGCGCCCGCCGTAGGGGCCGAAGCGGTGCTCGACCGGGCTCGAGCTCATGCCTCGACCTCGTCGGCCGCCTCTTCCTTCGGCTCCGCGGGCTCTGCGGGTTCCTCCGGGCGCGCCCGCTCGACCGCCTCGAAGAAGTCGCGCACCTTGGCCTCGTCCTTCACGCCCGGCTCGGAGTCGGTGCCGCTGGCGGTGTCGACCGCGAACGGGTGTAGCGCGCGGATGCCCGCCTCGACGTTCACCGGGGTGAGCCCGCCGGAGAGCACGAGCGGCGGGCCGGCGTGCCCCTCGGCCAGGGACCAGTCGAACGCCTTGCCCGTGCCGCCGAGCTTGTCGGCGGTGTAGGCGTCGAGCATGTGGAGGTCCACGCGCCGGTAGGCGCGCAGCTCGCGCACCGACGCCGCGTCCTTCACGCGCGCGGCCTTCATCACCTTGGCGCC
>JACCYP010000066.1 GCA_013696425.1 Thermoleophilaceae bacterium | reverse complement strand
GCCGTACTCGGCCTGCACGGCGGCGAGCGCCTCGAGCGCCGCGAAGCGGTCCTCGCGCTCCTCGCCGATGCCGACGAGGATCCCGCTCGTGAACGGGATCTTCAGCTCACCGGCGGCGCGGATCGTGTCCAGGCGCCGCGCCGGGTGCTTGAGCGGCGAGCCCTGGTGCACGGCGAGGTCGGGGCGGATCGACTCGAGCATGAGGCCCTGGGAGGCGGTCACCTCGCGCAGCCGCACCAGGTCCTCGCGCTCGCACGCGCCGGTGTTGGTGTGCGGCAGCATGCCCCGCTCGAGCGCGCGCTCGCACGCCCAGACCACGTAGGCCACGAAGTCCTCGTGACCGAGCTCCTCGAGCCGCGCCTTCACGCCTGGGTTCGCGTCCGGTCGCTCGCCGGTGAGCACCAACAGCTCCTTCACGCCGCGGCGGGCGGCGTCGTCGAGCTTCTGCTCGACCTCCTGCGGCGTCCACAGATGCGGTCGATGCGTCGCGAACGCGCAGTACTTGCAGTACTGGGTGCACGTCCGCGACAGCGACAGCGTGTAGTTGCGCGAGAAGGTGACGCGGCGCACGGCCCTAGACCCTACGCCTCAGCCACCGCCGGCCTCAGCCGACGGGATCCATCCCCTCGGGTCCTTTCTTCCCGGGCTGGATGAACAGGTAGAAATAGCCCACTCCAGCCACCGTGGCGCCGAGCACCGGGGCCAGGATGAAGACGAGCAGGAACTCGCCCGCTCCTCCGAACTCGCCCGAGACGAGCGCCGGGCCGAAGGCGCGCGCCGGGTTGAAGCCGGCGCCCGTGAGCGGCGCAAACACCATCACGGCAAAGCCGAGCGTGCCGCCGATCACGAAGCCGGCCCAGTCCTTCACCGCCTCCGGGTGCACGGCGACACCGACGATCGCCCACATGAGGAAGAAGGCGCCGATGAACTCGGCCACGAACCCGCCGGCGCCGGTGACCAAGTCGGTGACCCCGACCGCTCCGTAGTTCTCGGACTTGCCCTCGTCGTTCAGGAGCGCCTTTGTGAGCAACGCCCCGGCCACGCCGCCGGCCAGCTGCACGACGACGTAGATGGCGGCGTCGATCGGCTTGATCTGGCGCAGCGCCGTCATCGCCGCCGTGACGGCCGGGTTGAAGTGCGCCCCCGAGACCACCGCGAGCGTCTGGATCAACATGAACAGCACAAAAACGTGCACGAACCCGATTACGGAAAAGTCGATGAACGGCGGCGGTGCACCCGCCGGGCCGGGCACGATGTAGAGCGACACCACGGCTGTGATGAAGAAGACGAGAGCGAACGTTCCAACGAACTCGCCGATGTAGGCGGCCGGTCCTCGATCCTGCGGCACGATGGTCTCCTCGGGTCGGGTCAGCTCGGAAGCGGAGCCAGTCTAGGGTTTCGGCCGGTGCGAAGGCTGCTTGGACTGGTGCTGGCCCTGACTCTCCTCGCAGGTTGCGGGGGAGAGAGCGCCCGCGACCCCGCTCGCGTGACGCTCGCGCTCGACTTCGTACCCAACGCCGCCCACGCGGGCATCTACGGCGCCGTCGCATCCGGGGCCGCGGAGGAGCGGGGCGTCGCGCTGCGGATCCGCACCCCTTCGGCCTCCACCGACGGGCTGAAGCTCCTGGCCTCCGGCCGCGCCGACCTCGCCGTGCTCGACATCCACGACCTCGGCCTCGCACGCGAGCGCGGCGAGGACGTGAAGGGCATCGCAGCCGTGGTCCAGCGCCCGCTCGCTGCGGTGATCGCACGCCCGCCCGTGCGCACGCCGGAGGAGCTCGAGGGCGAGCGTGTGGGCGTAACCGGGCTACCGAGCGACGAGGCCGTGCTGCGCGCGGTGGTGCAGAACGGCGGCGGCGATCCGCACAAGGTCGATTCGGTGACGATCGGCTTCTCCGCCGTTCAGAGCCTGGTGGCGAAACGGGTGGCCGCGGCCACCGCGTTCTGGAACGTGGAGGGCGTGACGCTCAGGGACCGTGGCGTTCGCACCCGCGAGTTTCGTGTCGAGGACTACGGCGCGCCGGCCTATCCGGAGCTCGTGCTCGTGACCACCCCACGGGCGATCGCGGAACGCCGCGAGGAGATCGAGGACACGCTGGAGGCGATCGCCGAGGGGGTGGAGTTCACGGCGCGCACCCCCGAGCCCGTGGTGGCCGCGATCGCCGAAGCCGGCGGCGCACGCCCGGCCGCGATCGAGTCCCAGCTGCGCGCCGTGGAGACGGCGCTGTCCCCGCCCCTGACCCTGAACCGCGCCCGCCTGCGCGAGTGGGCCGAATTCGACGTGCGCTTCGGGATCCTGAAACGCCGACCCGACGTGGACGCGACCTTCGACTTCTCCCTCGCTCCGCCCGCCTGATCCGCCAGTCACGCGCTACGGGCGGACGAAGATCCGCAAGAGCGACGCCGGCGGCTGGCTCTTCAGCAGCGCGACGATCGCCGGGTACATGCCGCGCTTCGGCACACGCGCGTGCAGCGCGCCGATCCAGCCCGCCTCCAGGCCGAAGCGCCGCCAGCCGAGTGGCACCGCGTCCGCGAAGTCCGCACGCCGGATGAGCTCCACCTCCGTGCCGCGATCCCACTGCGCCCGGACCTCATGGTGGCGCTCGATCGCGTCGCAGAGAAGCGCGATCCGCTCCTGCGCCCAGTCCTGCTCGCGGCCGATCTCATCGCCGTCGATGCGTCCCTCAACCACGTAGGTGCTGCCGGGCTGTGGGGGCCTGTAGAGCCCGATGTCGTGGAGCAGCGCTGCCACGAGCAGCACCTCGCGGTCGAAGTCGACGCCGTCCCGTGCGCCGAGCTCCTCAGCGATCAGGAACACACGCAGGCTGTGGCGCTCGAACACGTCATTGGACGCCGTGCGCACGCGTTCGAGCGCCGCGCGTTCGGCCGGCGTGCCGCACAGCCGGTCGGAGAGCTCCACCCCTACGACGTGACCCGCCTGAAGAGTCCGGGGACGAGCGCCTTCAGCTTCGGCAGCGCCGCATACGGCCTCGGCACCGAGACCTCGGCCTTCCCGCCGGCGGCGGCCATGATCGCCTCTGCCACCTTTTCCGGTGTCGAGACGATCCAGCGCGTCTTCGCCGATCCCGTGAGCTGCTCCTGCGGGAAGCCCTCGGTCGACACGAAGCCGGGCTGCACGAGCCCGACGTGCACGCCATGGGCGCGCTCCTCGAGGTGGAGCGACTCGGTCCAGCCCACGAGCGCGAACTTGGACGCGCTGTAGGCGCCCACCTGCGGGCGCGCGACGCGCCCCGCGATCGACGCCACGTTCACGATCGCCGACCCCGGCGCCGCCGCCCGGACCGCGGGCAGCAACTTCTCGGTGAGCCGCAGCACGGCGTCGAAGTTGATCTCCATCGTCCGGCGCACGTTCTCGTAGCCGCCGTTCTCGGCATCGCCGAACTCGGCGCGCCAGGCAGCGCCGGCGTTGTTCACGAGCAGGTCGAGCTTCTCGCCCACGTGCTCGGCCACCTGTGCCGGGGCCTCGTCCGCCGTGAGGTCCAGGGCGAGCACGTCGGAGCTCGGCAGCTCGCGCGCCAGAGCCTCCAGCCGGTCGGCTCGCCGCGCGACGAGGATCACGTGCCAGCCATCGCGCCCGAGCCGGCGGGCGGTGGCCTCGCCGATGCCGCTCGAGGCGCCGGTGACGACGGCGCGCCGCGGGGTCACGCCGCCGTCGCCATCAGCCGCTCGACGATCGGGATCATCTCGCGCGCCATCCGCGAGCGCGGCACGACCATGTCGAAGCCGACGGCCTCGGCGCGGCGGCGCGTCTCGACGTCCACGTGGGAGTAGAAGCCGAGCGTTCTCAGCGGCGGGCCAGGGAGATCGGGCACGCCCTCGCCGAGGTCCACCACGAGCAGATCCGACCCTGCCGCGGCGGCGGCGTCCTTCACCCGCTCGACCTCGTGTCCCGCGCCCTGCAGGCCGCTCTCGACCCGGGAGCCGAACAGCAGGTCTGGGCAGAGGAGGGCGACCTTCACTGCGCCCGGCGGCGGCGGAACTCCTGCCGCACCGACTCCGGTCGCCCCCATCCGTGGGTGACCTCGACCCGCCCCGACCGAACGTCCCGGAACGCGATCTCTCCCTTGATGCCCACCTGGTCGAGCAGCGCGAGCGTGCCGGTCACGACCTCGGGGGCGGCCGCGTGCCCGAACTCGTGCGCCACGTTCACGCGCCAGTGCCAGTCGCTCTTCGAATAGCCCTGGGCGTTCGCCTGGGCGAGCAGGGTGGCGGCCTCCACGTAGCGGGATTCGTCCTCGATCCGCAGGTCGAAGCGCAGTCCGGTCCAGTCGGGCGGAAGAGCATCGACCGCGAGCTGGAATTGCTCCGCGAGTGCCACGGAGGGGAAGCTAGCTGACGTCGGCTCGCATCGCCCTGGCGAGCTTGCCGCCGAGCACGTGCTCGCGCTTGCCGAAGCGCACGCTCACGGGACCCTCGAACGGCTGCTTCTCCATCACCTCGAAGCGCTCGCCGGGCGAGATGCCGCGCTCGGAGAGGTAGCGGAGCATCTCCGGGTCGGAATCGGAGACGCGCACGAAGCGCCCCCTGGTCCCGGGCTCAAGCGATTGAAGGGCGAGCGTGTCGCCCTCCTCGATCTTGAGCTCGCGGCTCGGGATCGGATCCCCGTGGGGGTCGATGCTCGGGTTGCCGAGCTTCGCCGCGATCAACTCCTCGAGCTCCTCGGAGATCACGTGCTCGAGCACCTCGGCCTCGGCGTGCACGCGGTCCCAGGGCATTCCAAGCGCCTCGGCGAGGTAGAGCTCGAGCAGCCGGTGGTGGCGGAGCACCTCGAGCGCGACCTTCTCCCCGGCATCGGTGAGCCGCACGCCGTGGTAGCGCTCGTGCTCGACGAGCCCGAGCGAATCCAGCCGCTTCACCATGGCCGACGCCGACGCCGCCGACACGCCGAGCCGCTCCGCGAGCTCGGAGGTGGACACCGCAGAGCCCTCACGCGCCGAGAGCGAGTAGATCGCCTTGGCGTAGTCCTGGACCGCCTGGCTTGTCTCGGCGGTGACCACTAGACGGTGATGAGCAGGCCGGTGACGTACATGAGGGCGAGCCCGGCGAGCAGGCCCGACGCCGTGATGCCGTTCAGGAGGCGCCCGTCGGAGTCCCTCAGGCTCGGCGCGATCTGGACAGCCACCTGCGCGATCGCCCCGGCGCCCAGGCCGAGCATCAACGCGGCGAGGCTCGGGTTGAACGCCGTGGCGCCGATCACCGCGCCGAGGATCACCGGCGCGCCCGCGATCAGCCCGAGCACCACGAGCCGCCGTAGCGACGGCGGCTCCTTTGCCACGGGCGCGACAATCGCGAGGCCCTCGGTGGTGTTGTGGATGGCGAAGCCGACGATCAGCGCGGCGCCGAGGGCGAGCGAGCCGATGGCGTAGGCCGAGCCGATCGCCAGGCCCTCGCCGAGATTGTGCAGGCCGATGCCGACCGCCACGAGCAGCGCGAGCGTGCCCGCCTTGGTCTTGCCGTCCGCCTCCACGTTGCGCTTCTTCAGCGCGCTGTCGACGCCCGCGAGGCCGATATAGGCGGCCACCGCTCCCAGCCACACGAGCGCGGCGCCGCCGAACGCCTGGGCGCCTGCGCCCGCGAACTCGACCCCTTCGAGCAGGGCGTCGATGCCAAGGAACGCAAGCAGCCCGACCGTGAGGGCGAGCAGGAACCGGACGAGCTCCCTGCTCGACCGGCGCAGCCACGGGAGCCACACCATCCCGATCGCCACGGGGATCACGCCCACGTAGAGGCCGATGAGCGCCAGCAGGCCGAAGAACCCGGCGTTGGGCGCCGGCGTCTCCGCGGCGACCTCGATCGAGGCGGGGATGGTGCCGCCGGTTGCGGTGAGGAGAACGACCTCGTAGGCCTCGCCCACTATCCACGGGTAGTCGATCTTCACCACGTCGCGCCCGAGCCGGTCGATCTTCTCGCTCGACTGGGTGAACGTCGAGAAGCCGTCGTTCACGATCGTCTGGCGGACCTCGACGGGGTCGGGGCCGTCGTTTCGCAGGTGCACCTCGATCACACCCG
>JACCYP010000035.1 GCA_013696425.1 Thermoleophilaceae bacterium | reverse complement strand
CCAGCTCTTAGGCGATTCCTCGACTGGGGCGAAGAAGTCCCACTTCGCCGCGTCGCGGAGGTTCTGCCTCCAGTAGGGCCAGTCGTGGATGCCCTGGTGGACAGCGCTGTCGAGGCTCGCGCCGATTCCGCGGGCGCCCTGGTCGAAATCGGCCTGTTGGAGCTGCAGGTAGGCCTCGAAGGCCGTCCCGGTCACGTTGCGCAGTTGCTCCGGCACCGGTGCGGGAACGCCGTTTCCGTTGCGGGTGAACAGCCGCGTGGCCCTGAGCGACCGAATCAGCCTGGTGGGGCTATGCCCCTCCACGTAGTAGCGCTCGGGCCCGTACACGTCCTCGAAGCTCTCGCCCTGGGTCTGGATCCCGGCCGGCCAGTCCGCGCGGTCAGGGGCGAGCACGCCGGAGAAGGATGCCGCGGCGCCGAAGTAGCCGGGCCGCTGCGAGGCGTAGAACATCGCGCCGAGCCCGCCCATCGAGTTGCCGGCGATCGCGTGCCAGCGGCGCTCCGGGCGGATCGGGTAGCGGCGCTCGACCGCCGGGATCAACTCGTCGAGGTGGTAGCGCTCCCACGCCGGCTCACCCCGTTTACCTGAGTTCCACCAGTTCGCGTACCAGCCCTTCGCGCCCTCGGGCATGACGACGATCCCGGGGAAGCCGGCGAGCGTCTTCTGCACGTCGCCGCGTGTGGGGTGGGCCCAGGCGTCGTAGGTCTCGCCATGCCCGCCGAGGAGGTAGAGCACGGGATAGGGCTGCGTCGCGTCGTAGCCGTCGGGCAGCAGGACGAGCGCCTTCAGCGCGTTCGGCCGTGCGCCACCGCCGGGCGGATCGTTGAAGGGGACCTTGGACGGATCGACGTTGCCCGCGCTCGGCACGTCGAGCGTCTCGAAGGTGGAGGCGGCGGCCGGAGCGGCCAGCACCACTGCGAGCGCCGCTAGGCCTCCGAGTACTCGCCGAACTCTTCGCGCATGACGCCGCATACCTCGCCGATCGTGGCATCCGCGCTGAGCGCGTCGCGGATCGGATGCAGCAGGTTGCCATCTCCCTGGCACACCGCGCGCAGCTCCTCGAGCTTCGCCGCGAGCTCCTCGTGGTCGCGGTCGGCCTTGTAGGCCTTCAGGCGGTCGAGCTGCTCCTGCTCTGACTTCGGGTCGACGCGGAGGATCTCGACGTCGTCGATCTGGTCGGTAACGAACTCGTTCACGCCCACCACCACGTCCTGCTTCTGCTTGTAGCGCTCCTCGTAGCTCCAGGCCGACTCCTCGACCTCGGCGCGGATGAACGGAATGCACTCGACCGAGCCGCCGAGCTCCTCGACCTTGTCGATCAGGCCCTGGGCGCGCTCCTCGATCTCGTCGGTGAGGCTCTCCACGAAAAACGAGCCGGCGAAGGGATCGACGGTATCGGTGGCGCCCGACTCGTGGCCGATGATCTGCTGTGTGCGCAGGGCGATGCGCGCGGCGCGCTCGGTGGGCAGCGCGAGCGCCTCGTCGAAGCCGTTGGTGTGGAGGGACTGCGTACCGCCGCAGACGGCGGCGAAGCCCTGCAGCGCCACGCGAACGATGTTGTTCTCGGGCTGCTGCGCGGCGAGCGTCACGCCGCCGGTCTGGGTGTGGAAGCGGATCATCTGCGACTTCGGGTTCTCGGCACCGAAGCGCTCGCGCATGATCTTCGCCCACATCCGGCGGGCGGCACGGAACTTCGCCACCTCCTGGAAGACGTTGTTGTGGCCGTTGAAGAAGAAGGCGAGGCGTGGTGCGAACTCGTCGACCTTCAGGCCGGCGTCGATCGCAGCCTGCACGTAGGCGATGCCGTTGGCGATCGTGAAGCCGACCTCCTGCACCGCCGAGCAGCCCTTCTCGCGCATGTGGTAGCCGGAGATCGAGATCGTGTTCCAGCGCGGGATCCGCTCGCGCGTGTAGGCGAACAGGTCGGTGGTCAGGCGCATGGCCGGCCCGGGCGGGTAGATGAAGTTCCCGCGCGCGATGTACTCCTTGAGGATGTCGTTCTGGGTGGTGCCGCCGAGCTTCTCGGCGGGCACGCCCTGCTCCTCGCCTACCAGTTCGTACATCAGCAGGAGCACCGCTGCGGGGGCGTTGATCGTCATCGACGTCGTGACCTCGTCGAGGGGGATGCCGTCGAACACACGGCGCATGTCGTCGATCGAGTCGATCGCCACGCCGGTACGGCCGACCTCGCCGAGGCAGAGCGGGTCGTCGGAGTCGCGGCCGAGCTGGGTGGGCAGGTCGAAGGCCATCGAGAGCCCGGTGGCGTTGTGGTCGAGCAGGTAGCGGAAGCGCGCGTTGGTCTCGGTCGCCGTCGCGTAGCCCGCGTACTGGCGCATGGTCCACATGCGCGAGCGGTACATCTCGGGGTGCACGCCGCGCGTGAAGGGGTACTCGCCGGGCTCTCCGAGGCGCTCGTCGAGGTTCTCGGCCACGTCCTCCTCTGTGTAGAGGCGCTCGATCTCGATCCCCGAGTCGGTGATCCGGCGGGGATCGTCGGGACCCACCACGGGGGCGATGGTGGGCTTGGTGTCCTTGGAGACGGCCACGGGGGTCCCGAAGGATACGGGCCTACTCGAGTCCGGCGGCGCGGCGCGCGGCATCGCGGTCGATGAACTCCGTCACCGCCGTCACCCGCCCTTCACCGGCAAGCTCGAGCAGGTGCCACCACCGGAAATCGATCGGGGCGCCGCTTGAGGCGCCCGTGCCGCGGACGACGAGCTCGGCGAGGCCGCGGGCTTCGCTCAGCGGCGTGTAGTCGACGCACTCGACCTCGAGGGTGTCGACGACCTCCAGGCGTTCGGCCAGCCGCTCGGCGACCCGCCCGGCGCCGGCGAAGCGCGACGCATCCGGGAACGTCTCCCCCTCGTCCCAGACGATGTCCGGGTGCCAGACGTGCGCGCGCATTCCCTCCGGTCCCTGCGTGTTCCAGACCTCGTAGAGCTCACGGATCCAGGCCGCGGAGTTCTCGCGTGCGGTCGCCACAGCCGGGATGTTCGCGGATCGCCCCTACGATGGCTCTCGATGGAGGTCACCGTCCGCCTGTTCGCGATGCTGCGCGAGCGTGCCGGGGCGGGCGAGGTCACGGTCTCGCTGCCCGAGGGCGCGCGCGTGGCCGATGCGATTGCCGAGTTGCAGGGCCTGGCCGACGGCATGCCGCTCGTGATGGCGGTGAACCGCGAGTACGCCGACGCGGACACGGTGCTCGATCCCGGCGACGAGCTCGCGCTGATCCCGCCGGTGAGCGGTGGCTCCATGCATGCGTGCGTGGTGTCCGAGCCGCTGTCGGCCGACCGGCTGCTCGATGCCGTGCGTGATCTCCGTGCCGGCGCGGTGGTCAGCTTCTCCGGCGTGACGCGCGAGGTCGATTCGCTCGAGTACGAGGCCTACGTGGAGATGGCGGAGGAGCGGCTGGCGGCGATCGTCGCGGACGTGGTCGGCGCCTTCGGCCTGTGTGCGGCGGCCGCCGAGCATCGGATCGGCACGGTGCCGCTGAGCGAGCCGAGCGTGATCGTCGCCGCGTCCGCGCCCCATCGCGGCGAGGCCTTCGCGGGAGCGCGCGAGCTGATCGACCGGATCAAGGCCGAGGCCCCGATCTGGAAGAAGGAGATCGAGGGCGCTAGCGAGCGTTGGGTGGCTGGAGCAGCACCGCGGCCTGCGCGTCGCCGAGACGGTTGAAGGCGAGGCTCGCGGCGAAGAATCCCACCGGCTTCTCGGAGCGGTAGCGGATGACGGTGTAGGTGGGGGTCTCGACGCGACCGACCTCGCGGAAGCTCGGCTCGGGGACGGGCTGGGCCGTCTTGCGCGGAGGCTCGGGCGACTGGTCGGGGCGGCGAGCGGCGAGACCGACGAGATCGACTTCAGTGACGGGAGTGCCGTCGGCCGGGAAGAGCGTGGCTCCCTCCAGGTAGCGCTCCACGGGGACGCGGCCCGAGGCGGGGGTCACGACGATCCCGCGCGCACCGTTCGCCGGCGGCGCCCCGAGCGCCTCGACGGCATCGCGCCAGTCGTCGCGCTGGTAGCGCTCGTCGGCCGCCACCGCGATCACCTGAGTGATGCACAGCGCGGCGTAGACCGCGAGCAGCCCGGCGCCGGTGCGCTTCGCCCCGCTCGCGGCGAAGCCGGCCGATGCGACGAGAGCCGCGGGCAGCCACACCACGATCAGGTTGCGCGCCAGGAAGTAGTCGACGTTTCCGATCGCGAGCACGAACGGGATCGCCAGCGCGGCGGCCGCGATTCCGGCTGCAAGCCTCGCGCCGCGCCTCTCGTGGTCGTTCGCCCTGGTGAGGACGAGCGCGATGGCGGCGAGCGCGACGGCGCCCGCGAGGATCGTGAGCAGCGTCTCGGCGGGCGCGTCGTAGCCCAGCAGGAACTGCTTGGGCACCTGGACGGCGCGGGAGGCGAGACTGCTCGAGCCGACGAAGTCGGCGCCCTCGTTGGACGCCTGGTCGAGGGCGAGCGGGAGGAGGGCGAGGCCGGCCAGCCCGACCGCGCCGATGGCGGTGGCCGTTCGCCTTCGGTATTCGGCGCTCAGCGGGAGCAGCGCCGCCATCGGGATCACGAGGAACAGTGCGAAGTAGTGGGTGGCGAGGGCGAGCGCGCTGAGCAGCGCCCAGACGGCGAGGTGCTTCGCGTTCGGCTCCTCGCGGGCACGCAGGAAGAAGAGGAGCGCCGCCGCCGTGAGCAGCGTGAGCAGTGCGTAGGCGCGCGCCTCCTGCGAGTACCAGACGAGGAAGGGCGACACGGCAGCGAGCGCCGCCGCGGCGAGGCCGGCGCGCTCGTGGATGAGCCTCCTGCCGGCCGCGAAGGCCACCGGCACCGTGAGCGTTCCGGCGAGCGCCGAGAAGGAGCGCACGGCGGCCTCGCTCGTGCCGAAGACCTTCGCCCAGAACCAGGTGAGCACGTAGTAGAGCGGCGGCGTGGACTCCGAGTCCGGGATCGCCCGCAGCATGTCGCCGAGGCTCTTGTCGAGCAGGTTGGCGGTCACGGTCTCATCGAACCAGTAGCTCTGCACCCCGAGCGCGGGGAAGCGCAGGGCGGCGGCGAGCACCACGAGCCCGCCGAGCGCCAATGGCATCCGGCCGGTCACCGTCTCAGTCCGGTACGTCGACGTCCTTGCCGGCGCGCAGGAACGTGACGCGGTCCGGGTTGATGC
Organism: Thermoleophilaceae bacterium; assembly: GCA_013696425.1. Lineage (GTDB taxonomy): Bacteria > Actinomycetota > Thermoleophilia > Solirubrobacterales > Thermoleophilaceae > JACCYP01. The sequence continues at coordinate 259 of JACCYP010000035.1, read as the reverse complement.
GCACGTCGAGCCCGCGCGGGCTCGAGGCGTGGAAGAGCTCACGGGCGCGGCGGGCCTCGTTGATCGAGTCGCCGACGTCGTCCGGGGTGCCGTTCACCCACACTGGGTCGGAGTCGGTGCCGCCGAAGTAGACAAGCGTCGTGGGGGCTTTCATCCAGGACAGGCTATGCGGCGGGCCCCGCTCAGGGTCCGCCGAACTCCGCACCGCCCCTCGCCGGGGCCGGCGTGCTGCGCGGTGCGGTGGGCGCCGGGGCTGCGG
>JACCYP010000019.1 GCA_013696425.1 Thermoleophilaceae bacterium | reverse complement strand
CCCTACCGGCTCGGCGGCGGCCACGGCGACTTCGAGGACACCCATTACGACTGCTCCGGCGCCGTCTCCTACGCGCTCCACGGCGGACGGCTGCTCGACGCTCCGCTCGCCTCGGGCGGGCTGATGTCGTGGGGCGAGCGCGGCCGCGGCCGTTGGATCACGGTCTATGCGAACCGCGGGCACACCTTCATCGTGATCGCCGGCCTGCGCTTCGACACCGGCTACCGCGACGCCACCCGGGAGGACACCGGAACGGGTCCCCGCTGGGGCAGCCCGCGGCCGGCGCGCGGCTACCGCGTCCGCCACCCCGCCGGTCTCTAGCGGGTCCCGCTCGGCTCAGCGGTCGGCGATCGGGACGAAGTCCCGCGCGCGCTCGCCCGTGTAGATCTGGCGCGGGCGTGCGATCTTCGTCTCCTCGTCCTTCACCATCTCGAGCCACTGCGACATCCAGCCGGATGTGCGCGGGATGGCGAACATCACGGTGAACATGTCGGTCGGCAGGCTCAGCGCCTCGTAGATCAGGCCGGAGTAGAAGTCAACGTTCGGGTAGAGCTTGCGCTCGGTGAAGTAGTCGTCGTCGAGGGCGTGCTTCTCGAGCTCGGTCGCGATCTCGAGCTTGGGGCTCTTGCCGGTGACCTCGAGCACCTCCTCCACGTTCTTCTTAATCACGCGGGCGCGCGGGTCGTAGTTCTTGTAAACGCGGTGGCCGAAGCCCATCAGGCGCTCCTTGCGGTCCTTCACGCCCTGGAGGAAGTCGGGGATGTTCTCGACAGTCTCAATCCGGTCGAGCATCTTGAGCACGGCCTCGTTGGCGCCACCGTGGAGGGGCCCGTAGAGGGCGGCCACGCCGGCCGCGACCGCGGAGTACGGATCGACCTCGGAGGAACCGACGGCGCGTACGGCGGCGGTCGAACAGTTCTGCTCGTGGTCGGCGTGCAGGATCCAGAGCACGTCGAGCGCCTTCTCGAGGCGGGGGTCGGGCTCGTACTTCGCCTCGGTCATCTTGAACATCATCGAGAGGAAGTTGCCGGGGTAGCTCAGGTCGTTGTCGGGATAGTTGTAGGGCAGCCCGAGGTTGTGGCGGTAGGCGAATGCGGCCAGCGTCGGCATCTTCGCGATCAACCGGATCGTGGCCAGGAACCGCTCGCGGTCGTCGTCGATGTTCTTCGCGCCCGGGTAAAAGGTCGACAGCGCGCCGACCGAGGACTGGAGCATCCCCATCGGGTGGGCGTCGTAGCGGAAGCCGCCGAGGAACTCCTTGAGGTTCTCGTGGACGAACGTGTGGATCGTGATCTCGTGCACCCACTCGTCGAGCTCGTCCTGCTTGGGCAGCTCGCCGTAGATGAGTAGGTAGGCGACCTCCAGGTAGGTGGCGTGCTCACAGAGGTCCTCGATCGTGTACCCGCGGTGCTCGAGCACGCCGTTTTCGCCATCGATGTAGGTGATCGTCGAGCGGCAGTTGGCGGTGTTGGTGAACGCCGGGTCGTAGGTCATGAGGCCGAAGTCGTCCTCGTCGACCTTCATGTCGCGGAAGGCCATCGCCTTCACGGTGCCCTGCTCGATCGGCACCTCGTAGGTCTCGCCGGTGCGGTTGTCGGTTACTGAGAGAGATTCCTTGGAGTCGGCCATGGCGCTCTTTTATCCGATTCCGGCGCGTGGAACCCAACTGGCCCGAGCTCGAGGTCAAGCGGCGCTGATCACGTGGGCCGCCGCGTCGCGGCCCTCCGGTCGACCACGGCTGGACCCCCGCCCTGCGCAACGCAGCCGGGAAGTGCTTCGATTGGACCGCCGACCGCATGCGGATCAGGGGCGCACGGGATTGGACCGCCCGCGCCATCCGCCCGGCGAGCCCGAACGGCGTAGGCCGTCTGGCGGGACGCCCGGGGAGCCTCGCCGCCCGCGACCTGCTGCGAGTCGACCTGACTCCGGCCGACAGCCGGCTCACCGAGCTCGAGCGGATGCTCGGCTCAGAGCGCGAGTACGTGACCTACGACGAGCTGGCGGCGGGAGTGCGCGAGCGGGTGGTAGGGCCCGCCGGCGCGGCCGTCACTGCTTCCGCCAGGGTCCGCGGAGCTTGCTGAGGAAGCCCTTCGGGGCCGGGGCGAAGGTCGGGGGCCCATCCTCCGGCGGGGGCAGCTCGGCCACCTCCGCGGAGCTGATGGTGAGGGTCACACCGCGCTCGGCGGTGCGGGCCACCTCAGGTGCGTCCACGAAGCGGGGATCGCCGCTGCCGAGGTCGATCACCAGGCCGTCGAAGATGTGCTCGGCGTAGTTGTCGAGCACCTGCGTGACCTTCCCGACCTCGACCTCATCCGATCCGTAGACGGGCGTCCCGAGCGTCACCGCGGTGTAGTGCACCGCCGTGCCGTCGTCGATGGTCATCAGCGGACCAGGGCCGCCTCGTCCCCGATGCCGTCCTCGCCCTCGTCCTCGTGGTGCGCCGCGGTGTAGATCGCGGTGCCGATCGCACCGGCCACGAGCACCGCGGTGACAACGGCCACGAGCCGCTCGGCGGCTGCGGTCGCGGGGAAGGAATCCCTCGCGATGCCGAGTCCTGCGATGAGCACTGCCCAGAGCGCGAGCACGATGCCGACGACATGGAAGGAGTTCACGCGCGGAAAAGTATCGGATCTTCACGAGGCGATTACCGGGGCCCGGCGAAGCCCGCTCACCATGGACCGCGTGCCGAGCCTGATCGAGGAGGCCGGCGGCGTCGCGATGACGCGTCGCCGGAGGCGCGAAGCTCGGTTCAGGCCGACGGAGCGTCCGGCGCGTCGAAGCCGACGCGCTTGATCTCCCCCCACTGCTTGTCGCCGCGCAGGTAGGAGAAGAAGCCACGCAGGCGGTAGAGCGTGATGATCTGGCGGTAGCCGAAGTTCTCGAGCACGCTGTAGAGGATCAGCCGGGCCAGCTGGCGCAGGCTCCCGTAGGACCGGAAGGCGAGGTGCTCGACGAGCTGCGCGCGGACCCCGATCTGGCGGGGGTGCCCGTGATCCTGCTGACCTCACGCGGGCAGGACGCGGATCTCGAGCCCGGCTTCGACGCCGGCGCGACCGACTACGTGGTGAAGCCCTTCAGCCCCGAGGAACTGCGCCAG
>JACCYP010000044.1 GCA_013696425.1 Thermoleophilaceae bacterium | reverse complement strand
GGGCCGCTACGGGCGCATCCGCACCGTGGTCGAGGGGCCCGACGGGGCGCTCTACGCGCTCACGAACAACACCGACGGCCGCGGCAGCCCGAAGCAGGGCGACGACCGCGTGCTGCGGATCGTCCCGCCGCGCGGCTGAGCGCCGCAGCGGCCTATAGTCCGGCCTCGCTATGCCGCTCACCCCGGACCAGATCCGCACGCGCGACCGTTTCGAGACCGTGATCGGCTTCGCAGCCCCCGTGCTCAATCTCGTCCTCGCCGTCGGCGAGCGGATCTCGCGCACGGTCGAGCCCGATGACCACGAGTACTACCCGCCCCGCTCGACCCAGGCGGAGCCCCCGCCGCCGCACGCCGGCAGCACCGGCGGCGGCGATTGATGGACGTCGAGCAGCAGCTCACCTGGGAGAAGCGGCGCGCGCCGGCCGCGGCGGCCTGCGCCACCATCTCCGCACTCCTCTCGCTTGCCGCATTCCTCTACTTCGGCGTCGCGGTCGAAGGCGAGATCTCGAACGACTCCCAGACGGTGCTCGCCTACGACGAGCAGTCGAACCTGTTCATCACCACGTCGATCCTGCGGGCAGCGGCGCTCGTGCTGCTCATCCCGGCGCTCATGTACCTCTTCAAGGCGGCGAAGGCCCGCCGCCCGGAGACACCTGCGGTCGGCCTCACCCTTGCGGTGATCGGCCCGGCGCTGCTGGCCGCCGGTGGCCTCGTGTCGGCAATCGATCGCGTGAACGCCGCGGACGGCGAGGGCAAGCTCTCCGAGAAGGCCGCCGAGGAGCTTCTGCGCGACCTGCCCGGGTGGGTTACCGGCTTCGCGTTCGGCGGCAGCCTCGCGTTCGCGATCGCGCTCATCATCATCGCGCTCAGCGCCATGCGCGCGGGCCTGCTCAGCCGCTTCATGGGCATCCTCGGCATCGGCCTCGGCGTGCTCACCGGCCTCTCCGCGCTCGGGGGCGGAGTCGCCGCTCCCCTGCTGATCTTCTACTTCGTGGCCCTCGCCCTGCTGTTCCTCGGCAAGTGGCCCGGCGGCCGCGGCCCGGCCTGGGACTCCGGCGAGGCGATCCCGTGGCCCACGCAGGTGGACCGCATCAAGGCGATGGAGGAGCAGAAGGCGGCGGAGGGCGGCGATCGGCCGCCGGAGATCGAGTCGGGCGATCCCGACACGCCGCAGACGGCCTCCCGCACGAAGCGGAAAAGAAAGCGGCGCTAGTGAAGGTCGCAGTCACGGGTTGCAGCAGCGACTTCGCGACGGTGATTCTGCCGCGGCTGATCGCGGACGAGGACGTCGAGGAGATCGTCGGCATCGACATCCGCGCTCCGCGGGTCGAGGACCCGAAGCTGCGCTTCGTGGAGCAGGACGTGCGCTCGGAGAAGATCGGCGGGCTGTTCGAGGGCGCCGACGCGGTGATCCACCTCGCCTACGTGGTGAGCGAGATCGCCGACAAGGAGCTCACCCACGACGTGAACATCAACGGGTCGCGCAACGTGCTCGAGGCCGCGGCGGGCGCTGGCGTGAGGCGGCTGGTGATGGCCTCGAGCGTCGCGTCCTACGGCATGCACGGCGATCACCCCGATCCGGTCACCGAGGACGAGTTCCCGCGCGGCAATCCCGACAAGTACTACTTCTACGACAAGGCCGAGGTCGAGCATTTCGTGGAGTGGTGGCTGGCCCGCAACCCGGATACGGACATGACCGTCACGCGCCTGCGCCCGGTGATCATCGTCGGCCCGAGCTTCACCGGCGGGATGCTCGAGAACACGACCCGGCCGGTGTCGGTGCTTCCGAAGAGCGACGTGCGCGTGCAGCTGCTGCACGAGGACGACCTCGCCGACGCCTTCTGCCGCTGCGCCAAGGACGACCATCCCGGTGCCTTCAACGTCGGACCGGTGGACGTGATGGACGCCGGGGAGCTGGGAGTGATGCACGGCCAGAAGGTGGCCCGGCTGCCAGCTCGCCCGCTCGCCCGGATCGCCGACCTCGCCTTCAAGGTGGGACTATCGCCGGCATCCTCCGACTGGGTGGTGGATGGAGAGCTGCGCGTCGACTCCTCGCGCCTTTCGCAGGAGACCGGCTGGGCGCCGCAGTTCACCTCGCGCGAGGCGGCCGTGATCCACCTGCTTCAGCGCGGGCGCCCGATCGTCGCGTCCGGCGGCGAGCTGCACCGGCGAGAGGTGGCCGAGGCCGCCCTCGCACCCTTGACCAAGCGGCTGCGCGGCTGGTGTGACACCAACCGGGGACTGAGGGAGGCCGTGGGCGGGGCGGGCGCCTTCGACGAGCTGATCGAGGGCGCCGAGCACGTCTACCTGCCATTCCGGACCGGCGAGGTGCATGCCGAGGTCCACCCGGCGGATGATCCGTCGGCCCCTTCGATCGTCTTCACGCCCGGCCTCGGCGGCCACGCGCGCTTCTACTCACCCGCGCTCGGCTGTCTACGCCGGGCCGGGTTCAACGTGATCGGCTGGGACCGCCCCGGCCACGGCCTCTCCGAGGGCCGCCGCGGCGACGCCACCGTGCCTGAGACCCTCGACGCTCTGGAGGCGGTCATCCGGCTCGCACGCAGCCGGTTCTCGGGGCCCGTCGTGATGGGCGGCTCGAGCCTCGGCGGGGTGCTCACGTGGCTTGCTCTCACCGCCGAGCTGGACGTGGACGCCGCGTTCTCCCACAACATCGCCCGCGGCGACATGCCCCACGAGCCCGCCGCGGCGCGCAAGGCGCCGTTGCTGAAGGCCTTCGCCCGCGCCTTTCCGCGCGCGCCGGTACCCATCACGCAGATCGCCGACTTCGGCGCCGCCGCCGACGACGCGGAATCGCTGCGCTTCTTCACCGAGCGCCAGGACGGGCTGTGGGCATGGTCGATCACCGCGCGCAGTGCAGCATCGCTCAACGAATGGCGGGCGCCGCGGGACTGGGCGCAGGTTTCGACACCGACGCTCGTGCTCCAGGGCGCCGGCGACGTGATGGTCGGCACCGGCTACGTGAGCAGCGTTTTCGAGGCGTCCCATCCTGCGGGTGCGCGGCTCGACCAGGTGCCCGGCGCCGGGCACCTGCTCTTCCACGATCACCTCCCGGACGCACTTGAACGCGTCGAGGCGTTCGTGGGCGATTGGGCGGGCGCCGCCGCGCCCGCCCAAACCGTTCGCTCCCCCTAGCGCTCGTACCCCTAGAAATCTTCCGGCAGCAGCGCGTCGGCCTCGAGTGCGCTGTGGAGCAGAGCGAGCTCCGACTCGAGCGAGTCCTCTATGGCGGCGGCCAGGTTGCGTGAGAGCAAGTCCGTGCCGCGCTCGAGCTCGTCGTCGAACCAGTCGACCACTTCCTGCTCGTAGATCCCCGTCTCGCCCCATCCACATTCCGGGCACCAGCGCTCGATCTCCCAGTGCGCCGGGCCGGACTCGCGCCACCACACGGGCTGGACCAGATGGCTGGAGCACTCGGGACAGCAGTGGAGCCCGGGAGTGCGCTCGCGCGCGGGACCGGGGCGCAGCAGGGGATCGGCATCGGGGCCGACTACGTAGCGATGTGTATGGGTGTTTGCCATTCCAGGTGGTGAACCTGGCGAGCAAACGGTTTGTGACGCGGCTGGACGTTTATACGAGGCATGGGGGTCGTGGCGGAGGAGCGCGTCGCGCTTCGCAACGATTCGTCGCCTGGGACGCGGTCAGTCGACGCTGTCGGTGCTGCTGTCGCCGCCCTTGTCCTTGCTCTTGTCCTTGCCGCCGTTCCCGGAGTTCCCCTTGTCCTTCCCGGAGATGCCGTCGCCCGCGGGCGCAGCGGTGTCGGGAGCGGGCGGAGGATCTGAGTCTCCGCCCCCCGAGTTGCCGTTGCCCTTGCCCGGGTGGTCCTCGCCCTTGTCCTTGCCGCCTCCGCCCCCCGAGTTGCCGTTGCCCTTGCCCTTGCCCGGGCTGTCCCCGCCGCCGGAACCCGAGTTGCCGCCTGAGTCGCCCTTCTCCTTCTCCTTGCCCTTCTCCTTGCCACCGCCGGAGTTGCCGCCGGAGTTGTTGCTGCCGCCGGAATCGCCATCGCTGCCGCCGCCGCCGCCCGAACCGCCCCCTCCCGGGGTGGCGTCGCCCGACCTGCCGCCGGGCGCCGAGCTGCCGCCGGAAGTGCCGTCTCGGGTGGAGTCCCCATCCGAGCCGGCGCGATCAGCGCTGCCGGAGTCCCCGCCCGATCCGCTCGGGGCCCCGAG
>JACCYP010000013.1 GCA_013696425.1 Thermoleophilaceae bacterium | reverse complement strand
GGCATTACGGTGTTCCATCCGGGCCTCCGAGCGGTAGTGAGCTTTGACACCCACAGCCTCTCGGCAGGCCCGGACCTACTTCAGTTCGTTCGGAACGTGTTGAGGCACGTCAGCTAGTCAGGAGACGGCACGGTCGAGGTCGGTGGAGGCCGCGCGCTCGACGCGCGTCGCTCGCCGGTCTCCGCGGCCGAACCTGAGGGGACTGTCCACCACACGCACGGTGGTGGTCGGCCAGCCACCCCATTCGCCTAGCATCCTCGGCTCACCCCTTCCAGAAGGAGCACGCGCGTGAGCAACAGGGTCTTCGTAGTCGGCGTCGGAATGACCAAGTTCGAGAAGCCCGGATCGAAGGACTGGGACTACCCGGACATGGCACTCGAATCCGGTACGAAGGCCCTGGAGGATGCGGGCATCGACTACGCGGAGGTCGAGCAGGCCTATGTCGGCTACTGCTACGGCGACTCCACCGCCGGGCAGCGCGCCGTCTACGGCCTCGGCCTCACCGGTATCCCCGTGCTGAACGTGAACAACAACTGCTCCACGGGCAGCTCCGCGCTCTACATGGCCCGCCAGGCCATCCGCGGCGGCCTCGCCGACTGCACCCTCGCGCTCGGCTTCGAGAAGATGGAGAAGGGCTCGCTCGGCGTGAAGTACACCGACCGCACGAACCCGATCGACAAGCACGCGGAGGCCATGTTCCGCACGCGCGAGCCGGAGGCCTCCCCGCCCGCGCCGCAGATGTTCGGCAATGCCGGCCGTGAGCACATGGAGAAGTACGGCTCGACCCCCGACCACTACGCGTGGATCGGCTGGAAGAACCACAAGCACTCCGTGAACAACCCCTACGCGCAGTTCCAGACCGAGTACACGCTCGACGAGATCAAGGACGCGAAGGAGATCCATTCGCCGCTCACCAAGCTCCAGTGCTCGCCCACCTCGGACGGCTCGGGCGCGGCAATCCTCGCGAGCGAGAAGTTCGTCGAGGAGCACGGCCTCTGGGACCAGGCGGTCGAGATCGTCGGCCAGGCGATGGTCACCGACATGGCCTCGACCTTCGAGGAGGGATCCTCGATCAAGGTCGTCGGCTACGACATGAGCAAGAAGGCGGCCGACCTCGCCTACGCCGAGGCAGGTGTCGGGCCCGACGACGTCGACGTGGTCGAGCTGCACGACTGCTTCTCTGCCAACGAGCTCATCACCTACGAGGCGCTCGGCCTGGCCGAGGAAGGCCACGGCCACGAGCTGGTGGAGGCCGAGGCCACCACCTACGGCGGCGACGGCCCCGTGGTGAACCCGAGCGGCGGCCTGATCTCCAAGGGGCACCCGCTCGGCGCCACCGGCCTCGCGCAGTGCTCGGAGCTCACGTGGCAGATTCGCGGCACCGCGGACAAGCGCCAGGTGGAGGGCGCGGAGGTCGCCCTCCAGCACAACATCGGCCTCGGCGGCGCGGCCGTCGTGACCCTCTACAAGCCCGCCGCGGCCTGATGGAGGGTCCGTACGCAACGAGCGCGATCGAGGATCTCCCCCAGCTCTGGGACGGGTTCGCGAAGCTCGTGCGCGAGGGCCTCGGGGTATCCGGGTTCGGCGCCCAGATCATGGACCTGCCGCCCGACTACCAGACCAAGTCCCACGACGAATCCGACAGCGGCCAGGAGGAGCTCTACCTCGCCCTCTCGGGTTCGGGCACGAGCCGCACGCTCACCAGCGGCTCCGGCGGCCTGCGCGTGCTCTGCGTCGGAGGCACGCCTGGCAAGCCCTACGAGGCGCCGGAATGGAGCGAGGGCTGACTCGACTGCCGGTCGAGGCGCACTCGACACAACGCTGAAATTCCGGAGGCGGGCAATCCCTCCTCGACGACTACGTGCTCGCCGCCACGCGCAAGGACCGCCCGAAGGTGTGTTTCCTGCCGACCACCGCGCCGACGGACATCGTCGAGTTCGGGGAGGCCCGCACGGCTGCGCGACCAGCCCGGCAGCGGTAGCGTTGCCCGGTCGTGGAAGGCCCGCTCCCCGAAGTAGACCCAGGCCGCGCCGCCTCGCCATTCGCGAAGCGGGCCACAGGCATCGCGATGTCGAAGCTCGGGACCTGGTTCTACAAGAACGTCGGCGCGCGGATCGATCCGTTCCTGATGCGCGCCACGCGCGGGCGCCTCGACTCGGGGTTCGGGCTGATGCCGGTGCTCCTGATGACCGCACGGGGGCGCAAGTCCGGCGCCGAGCGCAAGACCCAGCTCCTCTACTTCACCGACGACGGCGACCCGATCCTGATGGCCTCGAGCTTCGGCCGCGCCAAGCACCCCGCCTGGTACCTGAACGTGAAGGCGGCCGACCACGTGCGGCTCGAGGCGCGCGGGCGCTCGGGCCTCTACCGCGGGGTGGAGACCGAAGGCGAGGAGCGCGATCGCCTCTACGGCCTCGCCCAGGAGATCTACTGGGGCTACGGCATCTACCAGGAGCGCGCCGGCGGGCGCCGGATCCCCGTGCTGCGGATGAAGCGCCTCTAGGCCTAAAGCGGCTTCGTGGTCATCGCCCACACCGCCACGGTGTAGAGCGCGACCACCAGCAGCGACATCACCATCGTGGCCTTGCCGAGACCGCCGGCATCGGTGCGCTTCTGCGTGAGGTAGGCGGTGATGGTCGCGGCGACCAGCAGCAGGAACCCGGTCTCCGAGGTCATGTAGCCGATGCCGATCCACGCCACCTCGTCGTCGAGGTTCTGCTTGCTGCGCACGATCTCCGCCGCGATCCGCATGAGCACGTAGGAGGGCAGTGCGGCCAGCACGAGCACCTTGAACGCAAGCCGGCTCGAGGTCCTGACCGTCACCGCCGCGGTGAGCAGCGCACCCACGAGTAGGCCGGCGCCGAGTATGTGGAGGAACAGCGCGGGGTTCACGCGCCCGGCTTCCAGATCATGTCGGCGAGCAGCAGGACGGTGACGAGCGTCATGAGCCCGTACATCGCCATCGGGCGCCCGCCCTCGCTGAAGCCGACGGCGGTCCTGGTGGCGGTGAAGGCGGCCGCGGCCCACAGCACCAACGCCGCGATGATCCAGCCGTCGAGGATCCCGTAGACGTCGAGGTCGAGGGCGAGCCACACACCGAACACGAGCGTGAGCGTGCCGCCGATGTCTCCCAGCCGCCGCCCGAGCGTGGCGAGCGCTGCCGTGGCCCCCGAGCCGCCGTGCTCCTCGCCCGCCGCAAAGCGCGGTGCCAGCGCGATGGCGGCGAACACCACAAGTGCGGCGATCAGCATGAACGCGCCAATCACGTGCAGGAAGAGGAGGGTGTCGTAGCGGGTCATCGCGCGGCCACGATAATCGGCGGCGCAGATGAAGCGCGCGCTCCTCATACCGGCCGTCCTACTCGCCGGCTGCGGCGGTGCCGAGCCCACCGGCCCGCCCGCCGAGCGGATCGCCCGCGAGTACGTCGCGGAGGACGGCGACGAGGCGACCATCGACTGCGAGGACACCACGGCCTCTGACTGTTCCCTTAGCCTCAAGCGTGACGGCGGTCGTTGGAAGATCGACGGCTCGCTGTCCCCGAACGACTGACATGAGCCATCGCGCCCACCTCCCCCAGCTCGACGGCGGGCTGTTCCTCACGGACGCCGGCCTCGAAACGGACCTGATCTTCAACAAGGGAATGGAGCTCCCTGAGTTCGCCGCCTTCGACCTGTTGAAGGACGAGCAGGGCACGCAGGTGCTCCGCGACTACTACGTTCCCTACCTCGAGACCGCGCGCGAGAAGGGCGCGGGTTTCGTGCTCGAGAGCCCGACCTGGCGGGCCAACCCCGACTGGGCGCAGAAGATCGGCCACGACGTGGCGGAGCTCGATGCCCTGAATCGCAGGGCGATCGAGCTGCTCGAGGGTCTGCGGTCCGAGTACGAAGGGTCGGTCGGGCCGATCGTCATCAGCGGCTGCGTGGGCCCGCAGGACGACGGCTACAACCCGGGCAAGGTGCTCGACGCCGACGCGGCCCAGGACTACCACTCCACTCAGGTGACGACGTTTGACCGCACTGAGGCCGACATGGTCACCGCGATCACCATGACCTACGTCTCCGAGGCCATCGGCGTGGCCCGCGCCGCCGCCGGCGTGGGCATCCCCTCGGCCATCTCGTTCACCGTGGAGACGGATGGCCGGCTGCCGAGTGGCCAGCCGCTCGGCGAGGCGATCGAGGAGGTCGACGCGGCGACCCGCGCCGCCCCCGCGTACTACATGATCAATTGTGCGCATCCCACCCACTTCGAGACCGTGCTGGACGGTCCCGGGGCGTGGCGCGACCGGGTCCATGGGCTGCGCGCGAACGCCTCCACTATGAGCCACGCCGAGCTCGACGAGGCAGAGGAGCTCGACGACGGCGACCCCGCCGATCTCGCCGAGCGCTACGCCGCGCTCAAGGACGGCCTGCCCGAGCTGAACGTGCTCGGCGGCTGCTGCGGCACCGACCACCGGCACGTGGCCGCGATCGCCGAACGCTGGGGCTGACTAGATACAGACGCTCTGGCGGATGGCGCACACGGCGGTTCCCTCTTCCGAGCCGCTTCCGGCCTTGCCATCACCATCGTCATCCGGGATCGGGCCGCAGAGGATCCGTCCCTGCCGCCTGCCCCGGATCTTCCCGCTGCGCGACTTCGAGACCTTGACCTCCTGGGCGCAGCCGGTGCCGTCGGCATAGGCCACCGCGCCGATGCACACGCCGGACAGCTTGCTCGAGCGCGTGCAGCCGAAGGCGTAGTAGCTCACGGCGCCGTTCTCCTCCTCGGCGACGGCCGCGGCGCGCGCGATCTCCGCAGTCTTCTTGAGCGCCTGGCGCTCGGTGAGCTTGCCGACCGCCAGCGCGTTCGGTGCGAACGCGAGGGCTCCGAGAACGACGAGGAGAATCGAAAGTCTGGCCATGCAATCGAGCCTACATCGCCGCCAGTAGGCTCGCCACCATCGCTGTCCTCGCCGATCTCACCACGCTCCACCTGGGCGGCCCCGCCGCGAAGTTCGTCGAGGCGCGCGAGGAACGAGAGCTGATCGACGCCGTCCGCGCCGCCGACGAGTCCGGCGCGCCCCTGCTCGTGCTCGGCGGCGGCAGCAACATGGTGGTGGCGGACGAGGGCTTCCCCGGAATCGTGGTCCGAATCGCGACTCGCGGCATCCAGCGCGAGG
>JACCYP010000011.1 GCA_013696425.1 Thermoleophilaceae bacterium | reverse complement strand
GCCCTGCCGACGCGGACTCCGTCGAGGATCTGATCGCCGTCGCCGACCTCTGCCTGCGCGGAGCGAAGGGCACCGGCAAGGACCGCGTGCGCTCGCCACGCGACTGGGCGCCCGAGGTGCCGGTGGTGGCCAAACCCGCTCCGGCCTAGGCCCCCCACTGAGTAGGTTGGGAGCCCCATGGGGTTCCTGACACCCACGCCGCCCCCCGTAGACGTCGAGGAGTGGAAGAAGCTGCCCCACCTCGAGCGGATCAAGCCGCTCGCCCAGGACTGGGCGATCAACGGCTTCGGCACGCCGACCGCGATCTACCTCCTGTACATCGTGAAGCTCGTCGTGTTCACCGTCGGCGGCTTCCTCGTGATCTCGGCCACGACGCCCGGCCTGGGCGGGCTGGGTGACGTCGGCGACTGGTGGACCCAGCCGATCGTGTTCCAGAAGCTCGTGGTCTGGCTGCTGCTGTGGGAGATCCTCGGCCTCGGCTGCGGCTCTATGCCGCTCACGTTCCGCTTCTCGCCGATGATCGGCGGGATCATCTACTGGCTGCGCCCCGGCACGGTGCGCCTGCCGCCGTGGCCGGACCATGTCCCGCTCACGCGGGGGAGCACGCGCACGATCGCCGACGCCCTGCTCTACGCCGGCGTGCTCGTGGCCGCCGTGGTCCTGCTGCTGGCCGACTCGTTCGAGGACGCCCCGATCCTCGTGCTGCTCGGTCTGCTCGCGCTGCTCGGTCTGCGCGACAAGGTCGCGTTCCTCGCCGCGCGCCCGGAGATCTACGCACCGTTCCTCGTGATCTTCCTGTTCCCGGCATCGAACTTCATCGTCGCCGCGCAGATCGTGTTCCTCTGCATCTGGCTGGGTGCGGCGGCGTCGAAGCTGAACCGCCATTTCCCCTACGTGGTGTCGGTGATGATCAGCAACACGCCCTGGAACCGCTCGCGGAAGGCCAAGGCGATGCTCTACGAGAGCCACCCCGACGATCTGCGCCCCTCTCGCTACGCGTCGTTCGCGGCGCACACGGGCACGGTGATCGAGTTCGCGCTTCCGATCCTGCTCTTCGTTACGAGCAAGGGCCCGCTCGGGACCTTCGCGGTGATCGGGATGATCATCTTCCACGTCCACATCACCTCGACGTTCCCACTGGCCGTGCCGCTCGAGTGGAACCTCTTCATGATCTTCGGGATCCTGTTCCTGTTCGGGCATTACGGGGACGTGCCGCTCTCGACGCTCGACGATCCGCTGCTGATCGCGCTGCTCATCTGCACGAGCGTGCTGATCCCGATCGCCGGCAACTTCCGCCCCGACAAGTTCTCCTTCCTCCCGGCCATGCGCTACTACGCGGGCAACTGGGCCACCAGCCAGTGGCTCTTCCGCAAGGAGACGGGCGCCGAGGAGAAGCTCGACGCCTCGATCAAGAAGCCGGCGAAGGTCGTGGTCGAGCAGCTCACGGATTTCTACGACCGCGACACCGCCGAGCTGCTGCTCGCGAAGGGCCTCGCATTTCGCTCGATGCACTCGCACGGGCGAGCGCTCAACGGGCTGACCGCGCGAGCGGTGGAGGACATCGAGGCCTACCACGTGCGCGAGGGGGAGCTGATCGCGGGCGTCGTGAACGGGTGGAACTTCGGCGACGGGCACCTGCACAACCTGCAGCTGATCGAGGCGGTCCAGGAGCGCTGCACCTTCGAGGAGGGCGACCTGCGTGTGGTGTGCCTCGAGTCCCAGCCCGCGCACGTGCAGCGCCAGCACTACCGGATCTACGACGCCGCGACCGGGCTGGTCGAGGAGGGCCACGTCGAGGTCGCCGACTTCCGCTCGCGCCAGCCGTGGCTCGACGGCGGCACCTACCCGGTCCTGCCGCTCAGCCCTCGATGAGCGATGCGATCGTCGTCGGGTCGGGCCCGAACGGGCTCGCCGCCGCCGCCGTGCTCGCCACCGAGGGCATGCAGGTCACGGTGATCGAGGCCGAGCCGGAGATCGGCGGCGGTACGCGCACGGCGGAGCTCACCCTGCCGGGAGTGCTCCACGACGTGTGCTCGGCCGTGCATCCGATGGCAATGGGATCGCCGGTGTTCGAGGCACTCGACCTCGCGGCGCACGGCCTCGAGTGGTGCCTGCCCGAGGTCGATCTCGCGCACCCGCTCGACGACGGGTCCGCGGGAGTGATGGTGCGCTCGATAGAGGAGACCGCGGCAGGCCTCGGTGAGGACGGCCGTGCGTGGAAGCGGATCTTCGAGCGCCCGTCCGCCGGCTTCCCCGCGCTGAACGAGGACCTCGTGGGGCCGATCGTGCACGTGCCGAAGCATCCGCTGCGCCTGGCGCGCTTCGGTCTTGCGGCGGGCGCCCCGGCCACGCTCGTCGCGCGCACGCTGAGCACGCCGCAGGGCCGCGCGCTCTTCGCCGG
>JACCYP010000340.1 GCA_013696425.1 Thermoleophilaceae bacterium | reverse complement strand
GGCCGGCCGGTTCCAGGGCTGGGCGGAGCGCAATCCCGGCGACGTGCGCGCCGCCGAGGCGCTGGAGGCGTTCGCAGCTTGACCGCGCGGCGCGTGCCCGCCGAGGCGCTCGTGCTCGGCGCCGTGGTGTCGGTGCAGTTCGGCGCGGCGCTTGCGAAGACGATCTTCGACGAGGCCGGCCCCGCCGGAACGGTGTTCCTGCGAACCGTGTTTGCGGCCGTCGTGCTCTTCGCCCTGTGGCGCCCGGCGCTGCGCGGCTACACGCGCGAGCAGTGGCGCGTGGCGGCCGGGTTCGGACTCGCGCTCGGCACGATGAACCTCTTCTTCTACGAGGCGATCGACCGGATCCCGCTCGGCGCAGCGGTGACGTTCGAGTTCGTCGGACCGCTGGCGGTGGCGGTGATCGGCGCGAAGCGCGGCGCCGCCCTCGTGTGGGCGCTGCTGGCCGGCGTCGGCGTGGTGACGCTGGCATTCCCCGGCGAGACGAGCCTCGACGCCCTCGGCGTGGCGCTGGCGCTGCTCGCGGGCGGGTGCTGGGCGGCCTACATCCTGATGAGCGCGCGGGCAGGGCGCGTGTTCGAGGAGGGCGCCACCGGCCTCGTGCTGGCAATCGTCTTCTCGAGTGTGCTGCTCCTGCCGATCGGCATCGCCGACGGCGGCGACGCCCTGCTCGATCCGCAGGTGCTGGCGCTCGGCGCGGGGGTGGCGATGCTCTCCTCGGCCATCCCCTACTCCCTGGAGTTCGAGGCCCTGCGGCGTCTGCCCGAGCACATCTTCGGCGTGCTCCTCTCCCTCGAGCCGGCCTTCGCGGCGCTGGCGGGTTTCATGGTGCTCGGCCAGGAACTCTCGGCGCGCGAGGCGATCGGCATAGGCCTCGTGGTGCTGGCGAGCGCCGGAGCGGCCCGCGAAGCCCGCTACCCGCCGGTGCGCGACGGGTAGGGTCGAACGGTGAAGAAGCTCCGGGGGTCGGACTCGAACCGACAACCCTTCGATTAACAGTCGAATGCTCTGCCATTGAGCTACCCCGGATCGAAGCCCCGCGAAGCCTAGCGGTGCCTTTCCTGCGTCGAGCGCTCGATCGTGCACCCACTCGGTGCAGAAACGAGGGTTCGACGGCGCTACTCCAGCGAGCCGTCTAGCCGGCCGGCATCCTTGGAAGCCTTCAGCTTGGCCAGCGTGCGTGACTCGATCTGGCGCACGCGCTCGCGCGTGACCCCGACCTGGGTGCCGATGTCCTCGAGGGTCATGGGCTCCTCGGCGGCGAGGCCGTAGCGGAGCTCGAGCACGCGGCGCTCGCGCCAGGGAAGTGATTCGAGGGCCTCCTGGAGGTCGCGGTCGCGCAGTCGGGTGGCGACCACCTCGTGCGGGCGGGTGACCTCGGCGTCGCCGATGAAGTCCTGCAGGTGGGCGTCGCCGTCCTCGGAGCCGACGGGGGTCTCGAGCGAGACGGTGTCCTGGCCGAGGCCGAGGATGTCCTCCACCTGCTCGACCTCCATCTCGACCACCGTGGCGAGCTCCTCGGGCGAGGGGTCGCGGCCGGTCTCCTGGATGAGCTTGCGGCGCGTGCGTGCGACGCGGTTCATCTTCTCGACCATGTGGACCGGGATGCGGATGGTGCGCGACTGGTCGGCGAGGGCGCGGGTGATGGCCTGGCGGATCCACCAGGTGGCGTAGGTCGAGAACTTGAAGCCGCGGCGCCAGTCGAACTTCTCGACGGCGCGGATGAGGCCGAGGTTGCCCTCCTGGATCAGGTCGAGCAGCGTGAGCCCGCGGCCGGTGTAGCGCTTGGCGATCGATACGACGAGCCGGAGATTGGCCTCGATGAGAGCGTTCTTGGCCGCCATGTTGTTGGCCTCGACGCCCTTCGCGAGCCGCACCTCGTCGTCCTTCGTCAGCAGCCGGACCTTGCCGATCGTCTTCAGGTAGAGCCGTACCGCATCCTCGGTGCCGGGCGTGACCGTCTCGGCCTTGGCGACGGCGGTGACGCCGCCCTCGTAGTAGGAGTCGTAGGAGTCGGCGACCGCCGGCTCGGCGGCCGCGGCACCCGTCCCGGTGGTAGCCGGCTCGGCGCTCATCAGGCGAGCTCCTCCGTGGCCTTCTTGCGGATCTCCTGCAGCTTCATCTGCAACCTCTCGGCGTCGTGGAAATCGCCCTGGCGCTCTGCCAAGCGCAGAAGGTGCTGCGTCTTACGCTGCTCGAGGCTGAGGAAGAACTGCTTCACGTCGCCCTCGGAGAAATCGCGCTGCTCGGCGAGGGTCACGATGCGCCCCACCTCGGCCACGAGCTCGGGCTGGTCGGTCGGGATCCCCGACAGTGGAGTGTCAAAGTGGGTGAGCAGCCATCTACCCGCATCAAAGAGAGCTATCGACGTGAAGTGCTCCGCCTTTAGCTCCTCGAGGTAGGGCTTCCCGATCCGCGGCTGCGCAAGGCAGCTCGCGAGGAAGGCCCGCTCGTGATCTCCCGAGTCGAACGAGGGCTCAACGGTGCGCGTCCGTGCGCTTGATGTCCGTACCGGGGCTTGAGTGGTCACGAGGTGGGGTGGTACTCCCAGCTGGTCAGCGACAAAACTCACGAGGGCCACACGAGTTGCGCTGTTCGAGGGGAGGTGACCAATAAGTTCACGCGCGCCAAACAGAGCCGCATCCACGGCCGGGGCGTCCGAGGGATTCACGCCGGCCACCAGCCGGCGCACCCTGAACTCGGGGATGCTGAGGGCGCTTTCCAGGAGTTTCGTGAACCCCTCGGGCCCTTCCGCGGCCAGCAGATCGGCGGGATCCGTGCCCTCCGTGAGCGGCACCACCCGCAGCTCGAGATCGGGGCTCATGTCGGCCGCGCGCTGCATGGCCTCGAGCCCGGAGCGGTCGGCGTCGAGCGCCAGGTAGATCCGCCCGCCCTTGCCCACCGCTCGGGTGAGCTCCTTGAGCTGGTCCTCGGTGAGGGCCGTGCCCATGATCGCCACCGTCTCCTTCACCCCCGCCTGGTGAAGAGCGAGAACGTCGGTGTAGCCCTCGACGACCACCACCCTCCCGGCCCGCGCGGCGGGCGCGCGCGCCTGGTCGATCCCGAACAGCTGGCGGCCCTTCTTGTAG
>JACCYP010000339.1 GCA_013696425.1 Thermoleophilaceae bacterium | reverse complement strand
AGGAGGAAGAGGAGGCGATCACATAGCCGCGCTCGCGGCCAACGGCCGGGTGGTGGCCGCGCTCGGCCGCCGCTCGGTGAAGCAGGCCTTTCGCCAGCCGCGGTTCCTCGCGCCGATCCTGATCTTCCCGTCGCTCTTCCTCGCGGTGAACACCGGCGGGGCGGGCGCGGCCGTGGACCTGCCGGGCTTCCCCGAGGTGAACGGCTTCCTCGACTTCGAGCTCGGGGCCGCGATGGTGCAGTCGACACTGCTCGCCGGTCTCTCGGGCGGGATCGCGCTGGCGCTCGACATCGAGATCGGGTTCACCGACCGGCTTTTCGCCTCGCCCGTGCCGCGCTACACGGTGGTGCTCGGGCGCTTCGCGGCGACGGCGGTGCTGGGCCTCCTCACGGTGGCCTGGTTCCTGACCGCCGGCCTCATCTTCGGTGCCGAGGTCGAATCGGGCATCCCCGGCGTGCTGCTCCTGCTGGTGATGGTCCCGCTGGCCGCGCTCGGATTCGCGACGATCGGCGGCGCGCTCGCGCTGCGCTCGGGACAGGCGAGCGTGGTCCAGGGACTCTTCCCGATCGTGTTCGTGATCCTCTTCCTCTCCTCCGCGTTCTTCCCCGACGCGCTGATGGAGGAGCCCGCGTCAACGATCGCCGCCTACAACCCGATCTCGTTCATCGCCGAGGGCATCCGCAACCCGATCATCCACGAGATCGACTGGGGTGAGATCGCGAAGGGTCTCGCCGGGATCGCGATCGTCGGTGGCATCGGCGGGGTCCTCAGTGCCCTCGCCCTGCGCTCGCGGTTGAGGAGCGGCGGATGACCGGCGTGCTCAGGCTCGAGGCGCGCACCACCTGGGCGCTGATGCGGCGCGGGCTCAACGAGATCCTGCGCGTGCCGGGCGCCGCGATACCCGGCATGCTCGCGCCGACGATCTTCGGCCTGGGCCTCACCTCGGTCTTCGGGAACCTCACCTCGGTGCCCGGCTTCGGAACCGATGACTACTTCGCGTTCCTGCTGCCCGTGGGCTACCTGCAGGCGGCGGGCTTCACCGGCGCCGCCACCGGCGTGAACCTCGCGCGCGACATCGAGCAGGGCTGGTTCGACCGGCTGCTCGCCTCGCCGGCTCCCCGGCGCGCGATCCTGCTCGGGCTGCTGCTCTCTGCCAGCCTGCGCGTGCTGCTGCCGATCTCGATTCTCACCATCACCGCCCTCATCCTCGGCGTGAACTTCCCGGCCTTCCCCGCCGCTGTGTTCGCGGTGGCCCTCGCATGCGCGTTCGCCGCGGTCGCGGCCGCCTACGCGGCATCGCTGGCGCTCAAGTTCAAGACCCAGTCCGCGGCGCCGCTGATGCAGGCCACGGTGTTCATGCTCGTGCTCTTCGCACCCGCATACGCGCCCCAGGAGCTGCTCCAGGACTGGCTCAGGACCATTTCCGAGTACAACCCGCTGACCCCCGTTCTCGAGGCCATCCGCCAGGGCTTCGTCGAGGACGACGTCACGTGGTCGAAGACCTGGCCGGCGCTGCTCTCCCTGCTCGGGATGGGGGCCTTCACGATCTGGCTGGCGACCCGCAACCTGGAGCGGATGAACCGCTAGCGATTCTGGCGCTCCGCCACGAACGCCGGGCGGCGTACGAAGTTCCACACCGTGCCGACCTGGTCGAAGCCCAGGCGCTCGTAGAACTTCCGCGGCCAGCCCTCGCGCTCGGCCTGGAGGAACACGAGGTCGGCGCCCGCGGCGCTCGCCTCGTGCGCGGCGCGCATCACCACCGAGCGCGCATGTCCGCGGCCGCGGTGCGGACGCGCCGTGATCACATCCTCCACCTGCGCGGTGCGCCCGTCGGTGTAGAGCCCGCAGAAGGACACGACCCGGCCCTCCTCGCGCACCGCGAAGAACCGGCCCCTCCCCGCCTCCGCGATCAGCCCGTCCCGCCGCGCGAGCGCCTGGAGGGTGCCGGCGTCCGCACCGAAGGACTCCGTCTCGCGGTAGTCGCGGTACACCGGCGCCACCTCCTCCATCGCCACCTCCTCGACCCGGTGCTCGGCCGCCCGGTCCGGAGCCCGCGCGCGCACCATCCGCACCAACGGCTCGGCGTCCCACCGCAGCTCGAGGAACTCGTCCATGACCGACGTGCCGTGGTCCCCGGCCGCGGTCACACGGCGATGGGCCAACCCCGCGTCGCCCTGAAGCCGGTCGGCCTCGGCCGCGAGCTCCTCGGCGCTTCCGCCCTCGGCGAGGAAGAAGTTCAGGTCCCAGACCGACGGGAGCTGGTCGTTGAAGTACGCGCGCCCGAGCGGGCTCTCCTCGCGGCGCGTGGTGGCGCGGTCGACGATCCTCGTGAGGAAGTCGTCGATCCGCTGCATCTCAGGGAGTGAACTTGATGGTGATCACATCGCCGTCGCGCATCAGGTAGTCGCGGCCCTCGAGACGCATCGACCCGCGATCGCGCGCACCCGCGTATCCGCCGGCGGCGATCAGGTCATCACAGCCCACGACCTCCGCACGGACGAAGCCCCTCTGGATGTCCGAGTGGATCTTGCCCGCTGCCTCCCACGCCGTGGTGCCGCGTGCGATCGCGTGCGCGCGGGCCTCCTTCGCCTCGCCCGCCGTGAAGAACGAGATCAGGTCGAGCAGCTCGAACGCGCCGTGCACGACGGTGTCGAGCCCGGACTCGGCCGCGCCGAGCTCAGCGCGCATCGCCGCGGCCTCCCCGTCGTCCATCTCCGAGAGCTCGGCGTCGATACGGGCGCTCACGGCCACCGCCTTCGCCCCGCCACGCTCCGCGATCGCCGCAATCTCGGCCGGCGGCTCGAGCGGGCCGTCCTCGCCCACGTTGGCCACGAACAGCACCGGCTTCGCCGTGAGCGGCTGGAGGTTCTGGAGTGCCTCGCGTGCATCCGCGGGCGGCGGGAAGGCGCGCGCCGGGGTGCCCTGGCGCAGGCCCTCGACCAGCCGCACGAGCCAGGCATGCTCGGCCACCGCGGTCTTGTCGCCGGACTTCGCCTGCTTCGCGACGCGCTCGAGCCGGCGCTCGGCCTGCTCGAGGTCCGCGTAGAGCAGCTCGGTCTCGATCGTTTCGACGTCGCGGGCCGGGTCGACCGACCCCTCGGGGTGCACCACCTGGCCGTCGCCATGGGCACGGACCACATGCAGGATCGCGTCGGTCTCGCGGATGTTGGCGAGGAACTGGTTGCCGAGGCCCTCGCCCTCGCTGGCACCGCGCACGAGCCCGGCGATGTCGTGGAAGGCGATCGTCTCGTGCACGAGCGGCGTGGCCTTCACGGTCGCGGCCACGGCGTCGAGGCGCTCGTCGGGCACGGGCACGATCGCGATGTTCGGCTCGACGGTGGTGAACGGGTAGTTGGCCGCCTCGGCACCGGCCTTGGTGAGCGCGTTGAAGAGCGAGGACTTGCCCGCGTTGGGCATCCCGACGATCCCCACCTTCACGAGCGGTCCGCCAGTTCCGCAACGGCGGTGCCGAGCGCGGCGCCGGCGACGATGTCCGAGGTGTAGTGGACGCGCAGCACCACGCGGCTCACGGCCATCGCGAGCGCCGCCGGGTAGAGCGGCGGCACCGCCCGCGCCGCCGCGAAGGACGTTGCCGCGTGGGCAGAGGGATAGGAGAGCTCGGTCATCGTTTCAACGGCCTTGTCGACCGGGCGCGGGCGGCGCACGATCACCTTCATCAGCTGGTTCACCCCGTAGGCGGCGAGCACGGAGCGCAGCATGTGGTTCCAGCGCGGGTGCCCGGAGACCCGCCGGCCGGCCAGGGCGATGGCGATCCAGACGAGGCCGTGGTCGCCGAGCTTCGAGAACGCGTGGAGCGCCCTCAGAAGCCGACGCGGTGGCGGTCGGTCTCGAAGCGCACGTAGACCACCTGGGCGAGGTCGATCGCGATGTCGGAGTCCTCGGTCTGGACGTCGTGCCAGCCATCGGCCTTGCCGGCCTCGAGCGCCTTGCGCAGCGACTTGTACTCGGCGTCCTTCAGGCGCAGCTGGAGCACCTGACCGCCCTGGAAACCCACATCGATACGCGTCGTCTTCTCTGCTGCCATCAGTGAGCCGCCTCCACGAGTTCGGTTAGTACGCCGCCGGTTGACTTCGGGTGCAGGAAGGCCACGCGGCTGTTGCGGATGCCGGTACGCGGCTCCTCATCGATCAGCTTCATACCCGCCGCGCGCACCCGATCGAGCGCGGCGTCGATGTCGTCGGTCCCGTAGGCCACGTGGTGCAGCCCCGGGCCGTTCTTCGCGAGGAACTTGCCCACGCCGGAGTCCGGCGTGAGCGGCTTCAACAACTCCACGTGGCTCTCGCCGACATCGAGCAGCACCGCCTCCACCCCGAAGGCCTCGACCGTCTCGCGATGCGCCTGCGGCATCCCGAAAGAGCCTGTGTAGAGAGCGATCGCCTCGTCGAGATCCTCGACCGCGACTCCGATGTGATCCATGCGGCTGAACACGCCGCGGAACAATAGCCCCCGGGGGGCATCACAGACCGGCGTCTGAACCTGGGCCGCGAGGCCGGCGTGTAGACCCCGGGCTCAGTCGCCCGGCGTCGTGTGCCGTTCGAGCGCCGCGATCCGCGGCTTCGCCATCGGCTCCTTCATCCCGCAGACCCGCTCGATGTCGCCGCGCTCGAGCACCTCGTTGTCCAGCAGCGTGCGAGCCAGCTCGTCGAGCAACGGCCGGTTGGCCATGACCATATCGAGGGCGCGGCGGTAGGCGAGGTCGGTGAGCTCCTGCTGCTCGTCGTCGATGATCCGGCGCGTGTTGTCGGACATCGAGTAGTCCTCGGCGGGCAGCCGGCGGTTGTTCAGCTGGGTGCCCATGCCGTAGTCGGCGACCATCGAGCGCGAGATGTCATAGACCTTGCGCAGGTCGTCTGAGGCGCCCGTGGTGATCGCCCCGAACACCACGTGCTCGGCCACCCGGCCGCCGAGCAGCACGACCATGTAGTCGATGAGCTCCTCCTTGGACTTCAGGTAGCGGTCCTCCTCGGGCAGGTTGAGCGTGTAGCCGAGCGCCTTGCCGCGCGGGATGATCGAGATCTTGTGGACCTTCTCCACCGACGGGAGGAGCTCCGAGCAGAGCGCGTGACCGGCCTCGTGGTAGGCCACCACGCTCTTCTCGTGATCGTTGATCACGCGCCGCGACTGCATCCCCGCCACGACGCGCTCGAGCGCGTCCTCGAAGTCCTCCATGAGGATCACGTCGCGCTCCTGGCGGCCGGCGAAGATCGCGGCCTCGTTGCAGATGTTGGCGAGGTCGGCGCCGGTCAGGCCGGCGGTCTGGCGGGCGATCAGCTCGAAATCGACCTCGTGGCAGGGCTTGCCCTTCGAGTGCACCTCGAGGATCTCGGTGCGCCCGTTCAGATCGGGCGGGGTCACGAGGATCTGGCGGTCGAAGCGGCCGGGGCGAAGCAGCGCCGGGTCGAGCTTCTCGAGCAGGTTCGAGGCGGCGATCACGACGAGGTTGTCGGCGCCCTCGAAGCCGTCCATCTCGACCAGGAGCTGGTTGAGCGTCTGGTCCTTCTCGCCCGAGAACTGGTTGCCGCGGGTAGCGCCAACGGCGTCCAGCTCGTCGATGAAGATGATGGCGGGCGCCTGGTCGCGGGCGATCTTGAACAGTCGCCGGATGCGCGCGGCGCCGAGCCCGGCGAACATCTCGACGAACGAGGAGGCCGACTGGGCGAAGAACTTGGCGTTCGCCTCGTGCGCGACCGCCTTCGCGAGGAGCGTCTTGCCGGTGCCTGGCGGGCCGTGGAGCAGGATGCCCTTCGGCACGCGGGCGCCGAGCTTCTTGAAGCGCTTGGGGTGGCGCAGGAAGTCGACGACCTCCTTGAGCTCGTCCTTGGCCTCCGTCACGCCGGCCACGTCCTCCCACCGCACCGATGAATCCGAGTCCGGCTTGATCTTCTGCGGCTTGGTCCGCGGCATGAACTTCAGCGTCATCGCGAAGATCACGACGAGGATCAGCATCAGGACGATGGGGGCCCATCCCTGGATGTCGTAAGAACTGATCCCGAGCAGCAGCGGCATCGTGATTCCTATTCGGCCGTGGCCGCTTCGACCTTGAGGATCTCGTCCAACGCGGCGCGTCCGACCTCGAGCTGGTCGGCGGTCGGCTCCTTGGTGCCGACCACGCGCTGGATCTCGTGGCCGGGCTTGCGGAGCAATCCGGCCAATGCGGAGTCGCTGTGGCGCTCGGACCATGCGAACACCTCGACGGCGAACGCGATCGAGCCGAGGCCCACGAGGGCGTCCGCACGCGCGCCGCTCAGCCCCGCGCGGCGCGCGGCGACGTTGCCCACGACAGTGCTCGCCAGCATGGGCGCGACGAGGTTCGAGCCGCAGCGGTCGTGCTCCTTGAGCGCGTCGGCGGCCTCGCCGTCGGTCTCGTAGGCGGCGATCGACTTGTGCTCGACGCCGTGGTAGGCGGCGATGTCACCCGAGCGCAGGGAGAGGAGGGCGGGTGCGAGGGAGACCGTGGCGAGCAGGGCTTCCCTCCCGAGGGTGCGCGGCCCGGCCTTGCGCAGCAGCTGGCCGCCCGCGGCGGCGGCCACCATCGCACCGAGCGTCTTGGCGTCCTGCATCGGCAGCCGCGCCTCGGGCAGTCCCCGCTTGACCAGCGGGATCACGGCCATCGCCTCGGCCAGCCGTGCCACGCCCCGAACGCCCGGCAGGCCGTCGAAGCCGAAGCGCGGCTTGGGTCCGGAGGCGCTCTTCAGCACGCCCTGCTTCGTACGCACGGACGCGGCCCAGTGCGTCGGGCCGTGCACCAGCAGGCCGTTGCGCAGTGCCATTCCGCCGAGACGGAGCTTGTCCTCGCTCATAGGACCTTCTCCGCGAGGCCGGTGTAGAAGCGCGCGGCGAAGCCGAGGTCCTCGACCGGTATGCGCTCGTCGGCGCCGTGGATGAGCGGCGCGGCCTCGTACATGTCCATCGTCCTCTGGGGGAAGAAGCCGTACGCGGCGCAGTCGGGAAATGCCTCGCGGTACCAGCGCGAGTCGGTGAATCCGGGCAGGACCGTGGGGAACACGAGCGCGCCCGGATCCTCGGCCTCGACGAAGTCGCGGATGTGTCCCATCAACTCGGTTTCGGCCGCGGAGCGGTTGCCGATCACCCGCTCGTCGAACTCGAGGCCATAGCCGTTGTCCCCGAGCACCGAGCGGATCTGCGCCTCCGCGTGGTCCTGCCCGCGGCCCGGCGGCACGCGGCAGTCGACCTTGATGCATGCCCGCGAGGGGATCACGTTGATCTTGTCGGAGGCGCTGGCCATGGTCGGCGAGATCGTGACGCCGAGGGTCGGTTCGAAGAGGATTGCGAAGCGCGGGTCGCGCTCTCGCACGGCCTCGAGGGCGGCGCCGAGGTCATCGCTCGGGATGCCGACGGCCTCGAGGAACGCCTCGGGCTCGGGCGAAGACTCGAAGCTCGGCTGGCGCGCGGCCATCGCCTGTATGAGCGGGGCGAGCTTCAGCAGCGCGTTGTCGCCGATGCGCGGGATCGAGGCGTGGCCGGCGGTTCCCTCGGCGGTGAGCGTGAAGCGGAACACGCCCTTCTCGGCGACGCACACCCCGTAGAGGCGCTGGTCGCCGAACGGGATCAGCGGGCCGCCGCCCTCGTTCACGACCATGTCGGTGCGGACCTTCTCCGGGTGCTGCTCGCAGAGGAACTTTGCGCCGTGGGTGGCGCCGGCCTCCTCGTCGGCGGTCACCACCACCTTGAGCTCGCCCCGGGAGGGCGACCAGCCGCCGTCGCGCAGCTCGAGCACAGCCGCGATCTCGGCCGCCACCTGACTCTTCATGTCGATCGCCCCGCGGCCCCAGACGCAACCGTCGCGCAGCTCGCCCGACCACGGGTCGGCGGTCCACGCGTCGGGATCGGCGAGCACCGTGTCCACGTGGCCGAGGTAGGTGAGGCTCGGCCCGTCGGAGCCCGACGCGAGCGTCGCGATCAGGTTCGGGCGCCCGGGCACGTCGGCGATCAGCTCGCACGTGAACCCCACGCCCTCGAGCTTCTCGGCGAGAAAGCGCTGGGCGGCCTCCTCGTTGCCCGGCGGGTTCACCGTGTCGAACCGGATCAGGTCCTGGAGGAGCTCGGTGGTGCGTTGCTGCAGGTCGATGGCCAAAGCGTACGCTCTGCGCCATGGAGCGCCTGTTCGAGGAGGCCGAGCCGCCGCGGGGCCAGACCCCCGTGCCGGAGTCCGATCAGCCGCTGGCCGTGCGGATGCGACCGCGCACGCTCGAGGAGTTCGTCGGCCAGGAGCACCTGCTCGGCCCGGGCCAGTCGCTGCGGAGCGCGCTCGAGGAGGGCAGGCCGCACTCGATGGTCCTGTACGGACCGCCGGGCACCGGGAAGACCACGCTCGCGCGCCTGCTGGCCGTGAACTCGAAGGCCGCCTTCGAGGAGGCGAGCGCCGTGAACGCCGGGCGCCAGGAGGTGCGCGACGTGCTCGAGCGCGCCGCCCATCGCCGCAAGGCCGGTGGCGAGGGCACGATCTTCTTCCTCGACGAGATCCACCGCTTCAACAAGCCCCAGCAGGACGCGCTGTTGCCTGCGGTCGAGGAGGGCCTCGTGGCGCTCGTGGGCGCCACCACCGAGAACCCCTACTTCGAGGTGAACTCGGCGCTGCTCTCGCGCTCCCGCGTGTATGAGCTGCACAAGCTCGAGGACGGGCAGGTGCTCGCGCTTCTGCAGCGCGCGCTCGGGGAGCTCGGCGGCGCGAAGGTGGAGGACGAGGCGCTCGAGTTCCTGGCCGCGCGCTCCGGCGGCGACGCCCGCACCGCGCTCGGAGCGCTCGAGCTCGCGTGCGAGACGGCCGGCGAGGACGGCGTCACGCTCCGCCACGCCGAGGACGCCCTCCAGCGCAAGGCGGTGCTCTACGACAAGGGCGGCGACAAGCACTACGACGCGATCTCGGCCTGGATCAAGGCCACGCGCGGCTCCGATCCGGACGCGTCGCTGCTGTACCTCGCGGTGATGCTCGAGGGCGGCGAGGACGCGCGCTTCATCGCCCGCCGGATGGTGATTCTCGCGAGCGAGGACGTCGGCAACGCCGACCCGCAGGCGCTCCAGGTGGCGGTGGCCACGGCACACGCCGTCGAGCACGTCGGGCTCCCGGAGGCGGCGCTCAACCTCGCCCAGTGCGCCGTCTACCTCTCGCTCGCGCCGAAGTCGAATGCCTCCTACAAGGCGATCGGCCGTGCGCGTGAATGGGTGCGTGAACACGGGGCCCCGGTGCCGCCTCCCTACCTCCAGAGTGCGGCCTATCCCGGCGCCAAGGCGCTCGGCCGAGGGGTGGATTACGACTATCCCCACAACCACCCCGATGCCCTCTCGGCTCAGCCCCTGATGCCCGATGAGGCCTTGGGAGAGCGGTTTCTCGAGCTCACCGAACATGGTGCGGAAAAGCGCTTGAAGGAACGGTGGGAGGAAATCCTCCGTTCAAGGCGCAACGTAGGGGGGTGAGCCGAGTTGGTTTTTCAGTGGCCCGAAACGAGAAAAAGCCCCCGGTCGACCCCGGCCCGATGCTCTCCCGCACCCACGAGGTGGACGGCGGGGAGCCCGTGCGCCTGCGCCTGGCGCGGCCTAGTGACGCTCCCCGCGTAGAGGCCTTCCTGGAGGAGCCCGCCGCGGTGAAGCGGTTCACCCACTTCGACCCGCGCGAGCGGCTGGTGGTCGTGGCCACCCGCCCGGCGAAGGGCGGCGAGGAGTTCGTCGGCCTCGGCGAGGTCGACTTCGAGGACGGCGGACAGGCCATCGAGGCCGACCCCGCCGAGGGTGTGGACGAGCTCATCGCCGGAGCGCTCGACCACCTCGCCCGCAGCCGCGCGGCGTAGCCCGCCCCTAAGATCACACCCGTGGCCGTAGCTGCGCAGAACAGGGCAGTGCTCGAGTCCTTCGCCCCCGCCACCGGGGAGCTGCTCGGCTCGGTGCCGACCATCGCGCCCGGTCAGGTGCAGGGGATCGTGGACGACGTTGCCGAGGTGCAGCCCTTCTGGGCGGCGCTCCCGCTGGCCGACCGTGCGCGCTACATGCGCCGCGCGGCCCAGGCGATCATCGACGAGCTGGACGAGCTCACGCTCCTTCTCAGCCGCGAGCAGGGCAAGCCGCGCAACGAGTCCTACGTGATGGAGCTGATGCCGACGATCGACGCGCTCCACTGGATCGCCGACGCCGGCCAGGAGATCCTCGCGCCCGAAAAGGTCTCCTACCCGCAGTTGTTCTTCAAGCAGAAGCGCTCGAGCATCTCCTTAGAGCCGCTCGGCGTGGTGGGCGTGATCGCACCGTGGAACTACCCGTGGTCGATCCCCTTCGGCGAGGTGGCCATCGCGCTCATGGCCGGCAACGGCGTGGTGCTCAAGCCGGCCTCGCTCACGCCGCTCATCGGGCAGAAGATCCAGAGCGTGTTCGAGCGCGCCGGCCTGCCGGAGGGGCTCGTGCGCACCGTGCACGGCGGCGGCAAGGTCGGTGGCGCGCTCGTCGAGTCGAGCGCTTCCAAGATCTTCTTCACCGGGTCGGTGGACGTCGGCCGCGGCGTGGGCGTGGCGTGCGCGGAGCGGATGAAGGGCAGCGTGCTCGAGCTCGGCGGCAAGGACCCGATGCTCGTGCTCGGCGACGCGAACATCCCGAACGCCATCTCCGGCTGCCTCTGGGGCGGGTTCGCGAACGCGGGGCAGACCTGCTCGGGCATCGAGCGCGTGTACGTGATGCGCGACGTGGCCGAGCGCTTCACCGACGAGCTGGTCGAGGGAGCCCGGCACCTGCGGGTCGGCGACCCGATGGAGTGGACCACCGAGATCGGGCCGATGGTGTCCCGCGACCAGTTCGAGCT
>JACCYP010000039.1 GCA_013696425.1 Thermoleophilaceae bacterium | reverse complement strand
CGGCGGGTGTTCCCCCGGCCGCGACGGCGGCGGCCGTCGCCGGCTGTGCTGTCGTCGGCTGTGCTGTCGTCGGCTGGCCCGGCTTCGCGGGCTGCTGCGCGGGGCGCGCGGTGACCGTCTTCGGCGCGGGAGCGCCGGTAGCCGCCATCGGCTGGCCCTCCCCGGCCCGCTCGGGCGCGCGGCCTGCCCACTCGCGCAGGCGGCGTACGTCTCGCGCCTGCGAGAAGTAGAGGGCTGACAGCACTGCCAGCCCGACCACGGCGGCAAAGCCGGCGTAGGTTCCGATTTCCTGGATGAGTTCCATCGACTGGCTTCCCGAACCTTAGAGCGGCGGGCGGCGCTAACGAGGCGCGGCCGCGGCCCGCTCCAGTGAGAGTTCGGCGACCACTGCCGCCAGGCCGGCCGCATCGTCGTCGTACACGGCGTTCTCCACCCGCCCGAATACGTCCTCCACCCAGGCGGGGTCGAGCGGCTCGCGCTGCGCGACCTGGATCTTCTCGGCGGGACTCGGCTGCGGGCGCTCGTCGGGGTTGAACAGCTCCTCGTGGAGCTTCTCGCCGGGCCGGCGGCCCACCACCTCCACCGCGATGTCCCCGTCGGGCTCGTGTCCCGAGAGCCGGATCATGTTGCGCGCGAGGTCGATGATCTTCACCGGCTCACCCATCTCGAGCACGTACACCGCGGCGCCCGTGGCGAGATCGCCGGCACGGATGATGAGCTGCACCGCCTCCGGGATGGTCATGAAGTAGCGCGTCATCTCAGGGTCGGTGACGGTCACCGGGCCGCCCGCCTCGATCTGGCGGCGAAAGATCGGGACCACCGAGCCCGAGGATCCGAGCACGTTGCCGAAGCGGACGGTGGTGAAGCGGGTGCCGGGCCAGCGGTGGGTGGCGGCCTCGACGGCCCACTCGGCGAGCGCCTTCGAGGCGCCCATCACGGTCGCCGGGCTCACGGCCTTGTCGGTCGAGATGAGCACGAAACGCTTCGCGCCGGACTTGGCCGCGGCGGCGGCCACGATGCGCGTGGCGACGGCATTGTTGCGGACGGCCTCGACCGGGTTCTCCTCCATCAGCGGCACATGTTTGTAGGCGGCGGCGTGGAAGACGATCGAGGGCTCGTGCTCCTGGAACACCTCGGTCATGCGGGTTGCGTCCTTGCAGTCGGCGAGCACCGCCACGACGTCGTGGAAGTGGCGCACGTCGGAGATCTCGCGGCGGATCTCGAAGAGCGCGTTCTCACCGTTGTCGAGCAGGATCAGCTTGGCCGGGCGCACGCGCGAGATCTGGCGGCAGAGCTCTGAGCCGATCGAGCCGCCCGCGCCTGTTACGAGCACGGTCTCGCCGGTCACGTAGGCGCCGACGCGGTCGATCTCCACGCGCACGGGCTCGCGGCCGAGCACGTCCTCCACCTGCACCTCGCGCACCTGGCGGGCCAGCTCGACTCCGCCGGAGATCAGCTCGAACACCGTGGGCAGCGTGCGGACGGGGATGCCGCGCTTTCGGCAGGCGGTCACGACCTTCTGGCGCAGGATGCCCGGCGCCGAGGGGATGGCGATCACGACCTCGTCGGGCTCGGCGTCGTCGAGGATCCTCGCCAGGTCGTCGGTGGATCCCTCGACCTTCAGGCCGCCGACGCGCATGCCGCGCATGCGCGGGTCATCGTCCACGAAGCAGACCGGCACGGTCCGCAGGCCCGGGTTCTTGCGGAACTCCGAGGCCACGAGCTGGCCGCCGTTCCCGGCGCCGACGATGAGCACCTCGCGCGAGCCCTTGGTGCCGCTCAGCTTGTAGGGGCGTTCGACGATCGAGCGCACGAGGAAGCGCGAGCCGCCGACCAGCGCGAGTGTCAGGAGGAAGTCGAGCGCGATCACGCCGCGGGGCGGGTCCGTCTCGCTGGGCGAGAGGAGGAACATCGCGCCCACCAGCAGCAGGCTCGACGCGACCACGGCCTTGCCGATCGACTCGAAGTCCTTCTGGTCGATGAAGCGCCAGCGCTTGTGGTAGAGCCCAAAGAGGGCGAACACCACGAGCTTGCCGATCACGACGAACGCGAGCGTGCCGGTGAAGAGGTCCTCGTAACGGACGGGGATGCCCGAGTCGAAGCGGAACAGGAACGCGAGGAAGAACGCGAGCGCGACGAGCACGGCGTCGACCAGGAGCTGGGCGGCGCGGCGGGCGTTGAGCGAGGAGGTGATTCGAGCCATTAGGGCGGTTTTTCAGTGTACGGCCGAGACCAGCAGCTTCACCAGCTCTGCAGGATCTCTCCTGACGCGGTCCTCCCCCGTGGCAGCGCGTTTTTCGAGCACCAGCTCCGAGGCGCGCTCGAGCTTGCGCAACCGCCCTTCGGCGAGAAGCTTCGCGTCGACCGCGCCCAGCCTTCCCTCGAACGTCGTGTAGACCGGCGTGCCGAGCGCGACCGCCTCGCGGTTCATCGTACCTCCCGCCGAGACCACGAGATCCGCATAGGCGATCAGGCTCTGCGCGTCGATCGCGCGCTCGGGGACGACGAATCCGCCGAGACGGGCGAGCTCCTCGCGCTGGGCCGGGGTGCGCGGCAACACCACTGTCTGCTTTCCGCGCAGGAGCTCGAGCACCTCCTTGAAGAGGGGGTTCTCGAACCGGTGGTAGAGCGACACCTCGGGCGGCGTGCGCACGACCGCGATCGGTCCGGCAGCGTCGAAGCCGAGCTCCGCGAGGATCGCCGGGTCGGGCTCGAAGTCGGACAGGTAGTACTCCTCCTTGAGGCCTGCGTAGGGGCGGATCTTGCCCTTCGCCCCGTAGGGCTCGAGCCGCTCGGGCGGGATCGCATCCGGCACCACCACCGCGCCCGCCAGGCGGCAGTTCACGTTGTGTTGCACGCGCGCGAACTCGTAGTCGAACGCGGTGGCGCTCGGCACACGCAGCAACGCGGCAGCCACCGACACGTCGTTTGACCCGTGGCCCATGGCGACGTCGAAGTCGCGCCCGCGCGCCCAGCGGGTGAGCGCGGCCGAGCGCGAGATCAGGCCCACGGCCTTGGAGGCACGCTTCTCCCCGCGATGGCGGCCGATCGCCGTGTGGGCCATACCGAAGCGCGCGCACAGCTGGAGGGTCTGCGCGAAATCGCGCGCGGTGACCTCCACCTCGTGCCCGTCCGCGCGCATCCGCTCGATGAGCGGGCGCATGACGAGCACGTGGGGAGAGTTCGTGAGGTCGACCCAAACGCGCATCGGCCGCTACCGTACGCCGTCGACATGCTGCTCATTGCCACGTCCGTCACAGAATGGATAGGCGATCGGGCGATCGACGTGGTGGAGGCCATCGGCCTCTGGGGCGTGTTCGTGCTCATGACTCTCGAGAGCGCGTGCATCCCGGTTCCGAGCGAGGCAACGATGTTGTTCGCCGGGATCCAGGTGGCGGAGGGCCAGTACAGCCTCTTCGCCGCCGTGGCGGTCGGTTCGGTTGCCAACCTCGTCGGCTCCTGGATGGCCTACGCCCTCGGCTACTACGGGCGGACGGACATCCTCGAGAAGCACGGGAAGAAGCTGCACATCACCCCGAAGCACCTGGCCTGGGCCGACCGCTGGTTCGAGAAGTACGGCGACGCGACGGTCTTCTTCACGCGAATGCTGCCGATCATCCGCACCTTCATCTCCCTTCCGGCGGGCGTCGCGCGGATGCCCTTCTGGCGCTTCAGCGTGCTAACGCTCGCGGGCTGCATCCCGTGGGTGTTCATGCTCACCTTCATCGGCCGTGAGGCTGGAGAGCGCTGGGACGACTGGCGCGACAAGCTCCACTACCTCGACTACGCGGTCGCTGCCGCGATCATTCTGGGGATCATCTACCTCCTGGTCCGCAGGTGGAGGCGTGGCCCGGGTGACCCCGCCCCCGAAACCGCCTGACACCGCAAGCTTCCCGCTCTCCCACGCGGTGGCCCTCGGCGTTCTTCAGGGACCCGCGGAGCTGCTGCCGGTCTCGAGCTCCGGCCACCTCGCGCTCGTGCCCACCCTGCTCGGCTGGCCCTACGACCGACTCGACCCGGAGCTCAGGAAGGCGTTCGAGGTCGCCCTGCACGCCGGCACCGCGGCGGCGCTGCTGATCGTGCTGCGCCGCGAGGTCCGCGAGGTGGCCGAGGAGCTGGACTCGCGCCGCGCGATCCGGCTGATCCTCACCTTTCTCCCCCCGGCGATCGCCGCCGCGCTGTTCGAGCGCACGATCGAGCGGCGCCTCGGTGGCGTGCGGTCGGTGGCGTGGGCGCAGGTGGCGGGCGGCGCGGTGCTGAACCT
>JACCYP010000048.1 GCA_013696425.1 Thermoleophilaceae bacterium | reverse complement strand
GCGCGAGGGCGAGGATGCCGCCCACCGCGGCCACGCACATGCTGACCAGGAGGATCTCGTTCAGGCCGCTGATGAACGACTCGCGCGCGATCGCCTCGAGCTGGTCGCGCATTGCCGGCGGGGCCTGACCGACCACCGCGCGCGGACCGCCGCTGGCGACCGCCGTGCCGATGTCGTCGGCGCTTCCCGCGGCCGGGGTTGAGGCGAGCGCGTCGGTGACCTTGCTCGTCACGCGGCTCTCGAACAGCGCCCCGAGCGCCGCGATGCCGGTGGCGATGCCGACCTGCCTGAAGGTCGTGTTGATGCCTGAGGCCATGCCGCTGCGCGCCGGTTCGACCACCCCGACGGCCGCGGTGGCGATGGCCGGGTTGGTCATGCCGATCCCCGCGCCCGCCACCATGAATCCGGCCAGCAGCGTGGTCCATCCCGAGCCGACCTCGATCCCGCGCATGAGGAGCAGCCCGAAGGCCACCATCAACAGCCCGGCGCCGAGAAAGATGCGCACGGGCACCTTCGCCGTGAGGTTCCCGACCACCGGCGCCACCACGAAGGACAGCAGCGACAGCGGCAGGAATCGCAGCCCCGCCTCGAGCGGCCCGTAGCCGAGCACGTTCTGCATGTAGAGCGTGAGGTAGAGGAACATCGCGAACATCGAAGCCGAGAGCGCGAACGCCGCGATCGCCGCGCCGGTGAACGAGGGCTTGCGAAAGAGGGTGAGGTCGAGCATCGGCTGCTCCACCCGGCGCTCGATCACCACGAAGGCCGCCAGCAGCAGCGCTGCCCCGGCGAAGCGGGCGACGATGTCGGCGCTGCCCCAGCCGTGGTCGTTGGCCTGGATGAGCGCGAACACGAGCAGGAAGAGCGCGCCCGAGAAGGTCACGAGGCCGCCCCAGTCCACGCGCGTCTGGGCCGGGTTGCGCGTCTCCTCGACGTGGCGCAGCGCGAGCCACGCGGTGCCGAGGCCGACCGGGATGTTCACGAAGAAGATCCACTCCCACCCGAGGCCCTCGGTGAGCACGCCGCCCACCAGCGGCCCCATCGCGACCGAGAAGCCGATGGTCGCGCCCCAGATGCCGATCGCCTTCGCGCGCTCCTGGCCCTCGAACGCCGACGCGAGGATCGCGAGCGAGGTGGCGAACATCCCCGCACCGCCGATGCCCTGGCCCGCGCGCGCGACGTTGAGCAGCGTGGGCGTGTGCGCGAGGCCGCAGAGCAGCGAGGCGAGGATGAACAGCAGCAGGCCGGTGACGAAGATCCGCCGGCGCCCGAACAGGTCGGCGAGCGATCCGGCCGTGAGCAGCAGCGCGGCGAGCGTGAGCGCATAGGCGTCGACCACCCACTGCAGGTCGGCGAAACTCGAGTCGAGATCGGCCTGGATGTCCGGCAGCGCGACGTTCACCACCGTGATGTCGATGAGCAACATGAACGTCGCGAGGCAGACGGTGAGGAGGGTGTACTGCTTCGAGTCGAGCATCTGCGCGAGGATACGGACGCGATGGCGGCCGACCTCTCCGGAAAAGTGGCGCTGATCACGGGCGCGGCGAGCGGCCTCGGCGCCGCCACGGCCCGCGCGGTGGCCGCCAGGGGCGCCACCGTGATCGCGGCGGATCTCGACGAGCAGGGCGGCGAGGCGATCGCGGCGGAGCTCGGCGGGCACTTCGTCCGCACCGACGTATCCGACCTCGACCAGAACCTTGCCGCGACGGCGTTCGCGGCGGAGAAAGCGGGCGGCCTCGACCTCGTGCACCTGAACGCCGGCGTGCTCTCGAACACAGAGCCGGGCGAGAACTTCGACCTCGCGCTCTACCGGCGCGCGATGGGCGCCAACCTCGACGGCGTGATCCTCGGCACCCAGGCGGTGCTACCTGCGCTCAAGGCGCGCGGTGGCGGCTCGATCGTTGCGACCTCCTCACTCGGCGGCCTCGCCGCGATGCCCTACGAGCCGATCTACGCGGCGAACAAGCACGCCGTGGTGGGCTTCACGCGTTCGATGGGGCCGGCGCTCGCCGAGCACGGCATCCGCTTCAACGCCGTGTGCCCCGGCTTCGCCCAGTCGAAGATGACCGAGGGCGCGGGCGATGCGATCGAGCAGTTCGGCGTGCCGATCATCCCCGCCGAGACGGTGGCCGACACGGTGGTCTCGCTGTGGGAGGGCGAGGGCACGGGCGAGTGCTGGGTGATCCAGCCCGGCCGCGACCCGCTGCCGTTCAACTTCCGGAACGTTCCCGGCCCGCGCTAGACCTTCACGTCGCGGTCACGCCCAGTCGCTTGGTGGCGGTGTAGCCGTTCGCTCGCTTGCTGAGCTCGAGCAACCCCTGCTCGTCGAAGATGCCGTCCTCGGAGTTGGCGACATCGGGCATCCCGCGGCCGGCGTAATCGCCGCCGTTGAAGACCGCCTGCTGGGTCGCCTCGTCGAAGTAGAGCTGGCCGGTGTGGACCTCGTTGCCGTCCACATGGACCTTCACGTGGATGTGCACCGCGCGGCCCTGGTACCAGCCGGGCACGATCGTCTGGAAGGTCGCCACGCCGTCCGCGCCGGTCTCCTGGCGCCCGCGCATGAACCTGCCGGTGTCGCCGTCGACGCCTGAGTAGGCACCCGCTGCGTCGGTGTGCCAGATGTCGACGCTCGCGTTCTCGATCGGGTTGCACGAGGTCGCGTCCTGGACCTCGAGGCTCAGCTCGAGTGGGGCGCCGGCGCGGCCCTCGGTCACATCGGCGCGCACCACGCTGCGGTCGGCCAGGTAGAAGGGACCCTCGGTGGCCTCGCGGGCGAGCACGCACTGGCCCCCGCCCGCGCTCTCGGGTGCGGTGGTGGTCGCCGCGGCGCCCGTCGTGGTCGAACCGCCGGACGTCGAGTCCGCGCCGCAGGCGACGAGAACCGCGCCCGCGGCCACGAGCCCCGCGCCGGCGATCGCTTCACGGCGGTTCAGGTGCTCGGCCATTACAGCCATTCAAGCCGGGGTTTCTAACGGGCCTGTATGAGCTCCGAAGCATGCGGTCACCACCGCGCCGCCATCGGAGGCGTTCTCGGCACGCACCCACCCGCCGTGGGACTCCACGCTCTGGCGCACGATCGCGAGGCCGAGACCCGAGCCCTGCATCCCGCGCGCGGACTCGGCGCGGTAGAAGCGGTCGAAGACGTGCTCGATGTCCTCGCGGGCGAAGCCGGGGCCGTGGTCGCGCACGGTCAGCTCGCCGCCGGCAAGCACCACCTCGACCGTGCCGCCATCAGGGCTCCACTTCCGTGCGTTGTCGAGCAGGTTCGACACCGCGCGCTGGACCCGCTCGGGCTGCCCGGTGACCACGGTGCGCTCCAGGCGCGTCTGGTAGACGAGTCCGGGCCAGCGGCGGCGGTCGCGCTCCACGAGGTCGGCGGCGATGCGGTCGAGGCGCACGTCGTCCTCGTCATCGTCGGTCTTCGCGCCGCGCGCGAGCTCGACCACGTCCGCCACTAGCGCGGTGAGCTCGTCGAGCTCGAGGATGATGTCCGAGCGCAGCCCGGCGAGCTCCTCGGGCGGGAGCCGGTCGGCGTCCTCGAGGATCTGGATGTTCGCGCGCAGCGACGCGATCGGGGTACGCAGCTCGTGGCTGGCGTCCGCCACGAGGTGGCGCTGGGACTCGAGCGAGCGCTCGAGTGCGGCGAGCGTGAGGTTGAAGCTCTCCGCGAGGCGCGCGAGCTCGTCCCCGCCCTCGACGTCGAGGCGGCCGGAGAGATCGGGCGCCGCGGCCAGCTCCTCCGTCCGGCGCGTGAACGCGGCGATCGGGGCGAGCGCCGTGCGCGCCACCAGCAGGCCGAGCCCGACGGCCAGGGCTATGCCGAGCAGGCCGACGATCGTGAGCGTCGCGAGCGCGCGGTCGAGCGAGCGGTCGACCTCGTCGAGCGGACGCGCGACCTCGATCGCGCCCCGGGGCCCCACGCCCTGGACGAGCACGCGCAGGTGCTCGCCGTCGACGGTCTGGTCGAAGTAGGCCTGGCCCTCGCCGGAGGCGGCGATGTCCTGCACCTGCTCGGTTACCGGGAGCTCCCCGTTCGAGAACGGCGCCGTGCGCGGCTCACCAGAGGGCGTCACGAGCTGGAGCACACCTTCGGCGCCGCCGAACTCTGGCGGTGGTCCTGGGCGCCCGAAGCCGGGCCGCGGC
>JACCYP010000300.1 GCA_013696425.1 Thermoleophilaceae bacterium | reverse complement strand
CATCTACACGGGTGCCATCAGCCGCAACTGCGAGCTGCTCGCACAGCGCGCGCCGCTGTGCGCGGTGCTGAAGGCCGATGGCTACGGGCACGGCGCGCTCGCGGCCGCCCGTGCCGCGCGGGCCGGGGGCGCCGACTGGCTCGCAGTCGCCACCGCGGGGGAGGCCGTGGCACTGCGGGAGGCTGGCATCGACGGACGGCTCCTCGTGATGGGAGCGATGACCCCGGAGGAGACGGGCGCCGCCCTCGCGGCCCGCGCCGACGTGGTGGCGTGGACGCCGGAGTTCCTCGCGGGGCTTCCGGACGAGGCCCGGGTGCACGTGAAGCTCGACACCGGCATGGGACGGCTCGGGGTGAAGGAGGCCGAGGGCGCCGCCGCGCTGGCGCGTGCGGCGGGCGAGCGGCTGGCCGGGCTCATGACGCATTTCGCCACGGCCGACGAGCGCGGGGACGACTACCTGCCGGCGCAGATCGAGCGCTTCCGCGAGTGGGCCGTGCCCCTCAAGGGCGAGCGCCCGGACCTTGTGCTCCACGCCGCCAACAGCGCCGCCACCCTGCGCGAGGAGGCCGCTCTCTTCGACATGGTGCGCTGCGGCGTGGCGATCTACGGCCTCGACCCCTTCCAGGAGGATCCGCGCGCACACGGGCTCGAGCCGGCACTCGCGCTCGGCTCGTGGCTGGCGGCGGTACGTCCGTTCCAGCCGGGTGAGAGCGCGGGATACGGCCGCAGCTGGAGCGCCGCTTCGCCGACCTGGATCGGTACCGTCCCGATCGGATACGGCGACGGATGGCGGCGGGCGCTCAGCAACAGCGCCGACGTGCTGATCGGCGGGCGCCGGTATCCGCTGGTGGGCACGGTGAGCATGGACAACGTGACCGTCGACCTCGGCCCGGATCCGGATGTTGGAGTGGGCGAGCACGTCTGCCTGATCGGCAGCCAGAACGGCGAGACGATCCTCGCCGAGGAGGTCGCGCAGAGGCTCGGCACGATCAACTACGAGGTGACCTGTGCGCTCACGCCGCGTGTGCGGCGAGACTTGGTGTGAGCCGGCTCGCGGAGCGGCTCTGGCGGGAGGAGCCGGTGAAGGCCGTGTGCCGCGCGCTCGGTGAGACGGGCGGGGTGTGGATCGTGGGCGGCACCCTGCGCGACGCGCTCATCGGCCGTCCTGTGGCCGACGTGGACCTGGCCGTGTCCGGCGACGCCGAGCAGATCGCCCGGGCCGTGCGCGAGGAGGCCGGCGGCGCGGTGTTCCCGCTGTCGGAGAAGTTCGGCGCATGGCGCGCGATGGCGCACGACCGCACCTGGGTGTGCGACGTCTCGCCACTGCAGGGGGACTCGATCGAGGCCGACCTCGCCAAGCGCGACTTCTCCGTGAACGCGATGGCGCTCGGGCTGGGGGAGCGCGGTGAGCCGCTCGACCCCCGCGGCGGCCAGGACGATCTCGAGGCGGGGATCCTGCGCGTGCTCGGCGCGGAGGCCTACGCCGCCGACCCGCTGCGCCCGCTGCGCCTGGTGCGCTTGGCCGGCGAGCTCGGGTTCGCCCCCGACGAGCAGACGGCCCGGCTCACCGCCGAGGCCGCACCGCGTGTCCCTGAGGCCTCGCCCGAGCGCATATGGGCCGAGCTGCGCCGGCTCGTCGCGGCGCCGGGGGCGCTCGAGGCACTCGCGCTGGCCGACCGACTGGGCATCACCCGCGCCGTGCTGCCGGAGCTCGGCGGCCTCCACGGCGTCGAGCAGAGCAAGTACCACCACCTCGACGTCTACGAGCACACGCTCGAGGTCCTCGCGAAGCTCCTCGAGCTCACCGGCGAGCTCGAGGAGCGATTCGGGCTCGAGGACGCCGCCCGCCTGCGCGCCGTGCTCGGCGAGCCGCTCGGGGACGAGCTCACCCGTGGGGCGGCACTTCGCTTCGGCGCCCTTCTGCACGACATCGGCAAGCCGGGCACGCGCGGCGTGCGCGCCGACGGCCGGGTCACCTTCATCGGCCACGACGCGCGTGGCGCCGACATGATCGGCGCGCTCGCGAAACGGCTGCGTATGAGCGACCGCGTGCGCGAGTTCCTCGCCGGGCTCGCCACCCACCACCTGGTGCTGGGCTTCCTGGTGCACGAGCGCCCGCTGTCGAAGCGCGCGGTCTATCGATACCTGGCCGCCACCTCACCGGTGGAGGTCGAGGTCACGCTGCTCTCCTGCGCCGACCGGCTGGCCACGCGCGGCGCGAACGCCGACGCCGCTATCGCCTCCCACGTGGAGCTGGCGCGCGAGCTGATGCACGCGGCGCTCGACTGGCGCGACGCCGGCCCGCCTTCGCTTCCGCTGCGCGGGGACGAGCTCGCGTGCGAGCTCGGCATCGAGCCCGGGCCCGAGCTCGGCCGGCTGATCGACGAGCTGCGCGAGGCCGCCTACGCGGGCGAGGTGGGCGACGCCGCCCAGATGGTGTCCGCGGCCCGGGTGCTGCGCGAGAATCGCTCGTCATGACGATCGTCGACTGCGCCGTCTACGAGCAGGGAGGCCGCCGCGAGGGCGAGGTGCCGCTCGAGGGCGCCTACGAGCTGTGCCAGACCGACGGCCGTTTCGTCTGGATCGGACTGTTCGAGCCGAGTGAGGAGGAGTTCGACGAGGTGAGCGCGCAGTTCCACCTCCATGAGCTCGCGGTAGAGGACGCGCTGAACGCCCACCAGCGCCCGAAGCTCGAGGTCTACGGCGAGACGTTCTTCTCGGTGCTGAAGACCTGTCGCTACGTCGACCCCGACGAGGTGATCGAGTTCGGCGAGATCATGCTGTTCGTCGGCAGTGGCTTCCTGATCTCGGTCCGCCATGGCGAGGGCTCGAACCTGCAGGTGGTCCGCGAGCGCCTCGACAACAGCCCCGAGCTGATGGCGCTCGGGCCCGCCGGGGCGGCCTACGCGATCGTCGACCACGTCATCGACGACTACGAGCCCGTGGTCCAGGGCGTCGACACCGACATCGAGGAGGTGGAGCGCGACGTGTTCTCCGACGAGCGCTCGAACCCGTCGGAGCGCATCTACAGGCTGAAGCGCGAGGTGATCGAGTTCCACCGCGCGGTCGCGCCGCTGCGCGAGCCGCTCGACCGCCTTTCACGCGGGTCGATCCAGCAGGTGCCTGTGGACCTGCGCGAGTACTTCCGCGACGTCTACGACCACGTGCTGCGCGTCGACGGCCAGGTCGAGGGCTTCCGCGACCTGCTCACGGGAGTGCTCGAGGCGAATCTGTCTCAGATCCAGGTGCGCCAGAACGAGGACGTGCGCAAGATCTCGGCCTGGGTGGCGATCGCCGCGGTGCCGACCGCGATCGCCGCCATCTACGGGATGAACTTCGAGCACATGCCCGAGCTGAGATCGGAGTGGGGCTACCCGGCGATCCTCGTCCTGATGGCGTTCATCTGCACGATGCTCTACCGGCAGTTCAGGAAGGTGGGGTGGCTCTGACGAGCGCCTCGACGAGCCGGGCGCCATCCGCCACCGTGCCGTAGTCGATGTTCTCGGGCACGTCGCTCGGCCAGTGGTAGTTCGATGGGATCTTGAACTCGTCCGCTGAGCCGAGCGAGAGGGTCGGATAGCCCGCCTTGAGCGCGATCACGCCGTCGGTCGCGTTGCGGAAGCGCAGTCCCGTGTAGAGCTCGATCCCGAGGCGGTCGGCGTGGGCGTGCAGCTCCGCGAGAAGGTCCCTGGGGTAGTCCCAGATGCCGAGCATGCCCTCGCCCTCGATCGGGAGGAGCGTGGGCGAGCCGAGCGTGTCGATGGCGATCACGCGCGTCGTCTCGGTCGCAAGCGACGCGAAGTGCTTTTTCGCGAACCCCTGCATGCCTTCGGAGTTCGATTCCTCGGAGCCGGACGAGAGCAGGATCACCCGTGTGCCCGGCGGCGGGTCGGCTGCGAAGGAGCGGGCGAGGCCGAGCAGCGCGGCGCACCCGGTGGCGTTGTCGTTCGCTCCCGGGACGGTCGCGCGCAGGCCGATGTCGACCATCCCGGCGGTGTGGCCCACGCTGAGCACGATGCCGGTCCGGCGCAGCCGCGGCATGTCGAGCAGCGCGCCGAGCGCCACGAACAGCGGGCCGCAGAAGGCGGCCCACATCACGCCCGGCGTGGTCTTCTGCTTCGCCCAGAAGTCCGGGAAGCGCCGCCCGATCGCCCGTGGCAGGCCGGGATGGAACACGAGCCCCGAGTGCGCGGCGTCGTGGTGGGAGACGATCAGGACCGTCCGGGGCGCGTCGGCGGGCCCCACCTCGGCCACCGCGTTCCAGCTCGGCCGCCGGCCCGGGAGCATGTGGCGGAACCTGCGGTTGTCGTGGCGGACGTCGTCGGCCACGCCGATGGCCGAGAGCACGCCGACCACGATCGCCAGCACGCGCGAGCGCAGGGCGCCCGCCACCGCCGCGGCGCCGGTCATGAGCCCGAGCGGCCACCAGTAGTTGCCGAGCACGTCGGTCTCCTCGATGCGAGCGTCGCGCGCCCCGGCGGCCCCGAGCTCGGCCACGATCAGCTCCGCGGCGCGCCGCTCGCCCTCGGAGGCGCTCGTGCGGTCGAACTCGCACAGGCGCTCGACCCATTCGCGGTAGTAACTCTCATCCGGCAGTCCCATGAGCGCCGGTAGGGTACGCGACCGATGCCCGCCGACCCCGATTGCATCTTCTGCAAGATCGTCGCCGGAGAGCTGCCGGCGGCGAAGATCGCCGAGGACGAGCACACCGTCGCCTTCATGGACCTGAACCCGTGGACTCGCGGGCACGCCCTCGTGATCCCGCGCGAGCATTCGCGCAACCTCTACGAGATCCACGAGCAGGATCTCGCCGCCACGGTCTCCGCCGCGAAGCGCCTCGCGCTGGCGGTGCGCGACCGGCTCGGAGCCGACGGCGTGAACCTGCTCAACTCCTGCGAGCCCGCAGCCTGGCAGACCGTCTTCCACTTCCATGTGCACGTGATCCCGCGCTACGAGGACGACCCCCTGAGGCTCCCCGGCCAGCCGATGCAGGCCGATCCCGACGAGCTCGAGAAGGTCGCCGGTGAGATCCGTGGCGGCTAGTTTCGAGCGCGATGGCGGCGTCGGCGTTGTGGTGATCGACCACGGCGAGCTGAACCTCTTCGACGAGCAGATGGGCCGCGAGCTGCCGGCCGCGATCGAGGAGGCCGCGGCCTCCGACATCCGCGCGCTCGTGATCCGCGCGGAGGGCGGCGTGTTCACCGGCGGTGTGGACGTCCACGGGTTCGAGGGCCTGTCCCAGTCCGAGGGGGCGGAGCTCTTCGACCACCTGGTCCGGCTCGTTCACATGCTCGAGGACATGGAGCTGCCGGTGATCGCCTCGGTGCACGGGCTCTGTCTCACCTGGGGCCTCGAGCTCTCGCTGGGCGCGGACATGATCTGGGCGGCCGAGGGAGCGCAGTTCGGTCTCGTGGAGCGGGTTGTGGGCCTCACTCCCGGAGCCGGCGGCACGCAGCGCATGGCCGAGCGGGCCGGTCCCGCCCGCGCGCGCGAATTCGTGATGACCGGCGGGCTCTACCCGGCCGAGATGCTCGAGCGCTGGAACGTGATCAACCGCGTGCTGCCCGCCGGGGAGCTGCAGGCCAAGACGATGAAGTTCGCCCACCAGCTGGCCGATGGCCCGACGGTGGCCCACGCCGCCACGAAGAAGATCGTCCGGGCCCAGGTCGAGGAGGGAACACGGGGTGCGGACGCCCGCATCGGCGAGTACGCCGCGGCCCTGTTCGAGACCGAGGACCTGCAGAACGCAGTGAAGTCCTTCCTGAAGGACGGACTCGGCAAGGCGAGCTTCGAGGGACGTTGATGCTAACTTCCGCCAGAAGGCCGGACTCGGATTGATGTACCGGCGAAGCAATACGTGCCGGAGTTCGGACGTCGTCTAGTGCGCACCGAGCAGGGCATGAAGAACAAAGGATTGGTGCTGCACAGATGGCAACCGGAACCGTCAAGTGGTTCAACGACGAAAAGGGCTACGGCTTCATAACGCCTGATGAGGGCGGCCGTGACCTCTTCGTTCATCACACGGGTATCAACGGCCAGGGCTTCAAGACCCTCGCTGAGAACTCGAAGGTCTCCTACGACGAGGAGGCCGGCGACAAGGGCCCCAAGGCGGTGAACGTCTCTCCGATCTAGGAGCGACGTAAGCAGTGGCCAAAGAAGAGAAGATCGAGATGGAGGGCGAGGTCCTCGAGGCCTTGCCCAACACGATGTTCAAGGTCCAGCTCGACAACGGCCACGAGGTTCTCGGTCACATCTCGGGCAAGATGCGGCGGCACTACATCCGCATCCTGCCCGGGGACCGGATCAAGATCGAGCTCTCGCCGTACGACCTCGATCGCGGACGCATCACCTACCGCTACAAGTAGCGCGCGGCATCCCGGCTGCGAACCGGCGCCTGGCGGCGTCATCGGTCTCTCGGCTTGCATTCGCAAGCCTTCGAGCCTCTTCCTGGCCAGGCTTGGTTCTCGCTCGGGATTCCGCGCGCTAACGCGCACCCGGGAATCGTTCCGCAGCAGCACCGCGACCGGCTAGGTCCGGACGCTCTCCAGGTGCTCGCCGGCGTCGAGGATCTTCGCGTCCTCGCCCCAGGCCGCCTGGAGCATGAGGCCGTAGGGCAACCCGTCCTTCTCGCCTGCCGGGATCGACGCGGCCGGTATACCGGTGAGGTTGCCGAACCCGTTCAGCCGTACGTTCACCTCGTCGGCGGGGTGGGGGCCGCTGGGCAGCTCGACGGTCGGCTTGTCGATGCGCGGCGGCGGAGCCGGGACCGTCGGCCACACGAGCAGGTCGACCTCTCCGAACAGCCGGGCGGCCTCGCGGCGCAGTAGTGAGCGGACCCGCGCCAGGCGCGGCATCACCCGCGCGGGCACCAGCAGGAGGTACTTGAAGAGCGCCTCGGCCACCAGGTCCGGCGGCGCATCCGGCTTCGCGCCGGGCAGCCCCTCGAGGGAGATCGTGAGCATGAGGGTGATGAGGGCGTGCTCGGCGCCGGCCACGTCCACCTCTCGCAGTTCCCAGCCGCTGCGCTCGAGCAGGTCGCGACAGCCGCGCTCGACCTCCGGGTCGAGGTCCTGCCAGAAGAAGGGCGGCACGCCCACCGTGAGGCCGGAGCCATCGGCCCGGGGCAGCGGCCGCCCCGCCATCACCTCGCCGAGCAGCCGGGCGTCGGCCGCCGAGCGGCACATCGGGCCCGCCTCGCCGAGCGACAGGTAGCCGTGCGTGAACCCACCTGTCGGCAGCCCGAAGGTGTGCTTGAGGCCGAATACGCCGTTGTAGGCGGCCGGCATCCGCACGGAGCCGCCGCCGTCGGTGCCCACTGCGCCCGCCACCATCCCGGCCCCGACCGCGGCACCGGAT
The DNA here is from genome assembly GCA_013696425.1 of Thermoleophilaceae bacterium. GTDB lineage: Bacteria > Actinomycetota > Thermoleophilia > Solirubrobacterales > Thermoleophilaceae > JACCYP01. Next base: position 2,105 of record JACCYP010000300.1, on the reverse strand, counting down.
CCCCCGGAGGAGCCGCCGCCGCAGTGCTCCGGGTTCGCGGCAGACCCGACCGGGCCGTAGGCGGACTGCGCGCCTGTGGAGCCGGCCCCGTTCCAGTGCATGTTCGTCACCCCGGCCACCACGGCGCCGGCGTCGCGCAGGCGCCGGTACATGGCCGACTCCCCGGGCGGAAGGTGCTCGTTCTCGGTGCCGTCGCGCGGGCCGCGCCAGGGCAGCTGGAACATGTCCTTGATCCCGATCGGGACGCCGCGAAGCGGCCCCTCGGGCGCGTCCGCGAGCATCCGCTCGGATTCCTCGGGGAAGGTGGCGACCACCGCGTTCAGGGCCGGGTTGCGCTCCTCGATCCGCTCGAGGGCGGCGCGCAGCAGCTCGCCTGGATCGATGGAGCCGTCGGCCACGCCCGCGGCCTGGTCGACGAGCGAGAGGTCCTGGAGGTGGCTCACACCGCGACCGTGGCCAGGCTCCGACAGCCTGGCTGTGAGGACCCCCGGGGTCTCACGAGTCGCTGGGCGCGCGCGAGGGGTCGAGGTCCGCCTCGGCCCACACGCCGGAGAGATCGGCGGCCTCCAGGCTGCGCGTCGCCTCGCCGTAGATGCCGTCGATGTACCGGATGATCTGGATCTCCGGATCGGTGATCAGAACGCCGATCAGCTCGAGGCCGGAGCGGATATTGGTCTCAAAAGCGTCCACTTAGCGCGACATTAACCGAAGCTTCGACCGCCGATTCGTGTTCAATCCCCTTGATATGAAACGCGCGACGATCACGATCGCCGCTCTTCTCGCACTCGCACCCGCCGTTTCACAGGCGCGTGTGATCGAGATGGGCGGTGCGGCAACCAAGCAGGCCGCCAGCTGCCCGGACAACTGCCAGGCCATCGGACAGGTCACCGGATTCCAGGTCCAGACCGGGCCGAACGTCCGGCCCTACAAGGCCACCCGCCGCGGCAAGATCGTGGCCTTCACCATCCAGCTCGGCCAGCCGAACTCCGAGCAGCTCTCATTCTTCAATCGGCTGTTCGGCGGCAGGTCCCAGGCCCGCCTCACGGTGCTGAAGCCCGACGGCAAGAAGATGCAGCTCACGGGACAGACGCCGCTCTTCTCGCTCCAGGACTACTTCGGCTCCTCGCCGACGTTCGTGGTCAATCCGCCGCTCACGGTGAAGAAGGACTACGTGGTGGCGCTCACGGTGCCCACGTGGGCACCGGCATTCGCGGTGAACCTGGGCCAGGACGAGGCCTGGCGTTCCTCGCGCGATCCGGACAAGTGCGACGACGTCCGCCAAGAGGCGGCTCAGCAGGTCCGCGGCGGCTCGCGCACCTACGGCTGCCTCTACAAGACCGCGCGGATCCTCTACACCGCCACGATGATCCCGGACCCGCGTAAGACGCGGAAGACGCGGAAGGCACCAGCCGAGGACAACTGATCGCCGGGCGCGGCTACGCGCCGAAGGCCACTGTTTCGGGGCGGCCCTTCACCGGTGATCTAAGATCGTGAGGTGACCACGGAGGGGTGGATCTTCATGGTCGGATTTCGCGTCTTCGACGTGGGATTGCTCGTGCTCTGGCTCGTCTGGTTCTTCCGTCTGCGCGACGACGAGGATGAGGAGCCCGGAGACGACGGTCCCGGAGGCGGCGGCCCCGGCCTCGATCCCAAGGACGACCCGGGCGGAGGCGGCCTCGGCATCCCCCTCGGCGAGGCGAAGCCCGGCGGGCGCCTGCGCGGTGGGCACCGGCCCAAGCATTCCCGCCCGCGCCGGGGCGTCGAGCCGATGCCGCGCCCGGCGCCGGCACGCGTGAGACAGCCCTCACCCGGGCGCCACGCACCCACACACCGCAGAACCGGCTAGCTCGCCTGCGCAAGCAGCCGGCGAGGAGCCCGCCTGACAAGGACGCAGGGGTGAAGCCTTGCGAGCCGCAAGGCGAACCCCGAGGACGCGGTCAGGCGATGCTCCGCAGGCGGCTGATCAGCAGGCGCCGGGGTTGGCGGAGCAGAACTCAGGCGAAGCGCCGCCCGTCTGGTTGCCCGGATTCTGCTGCCGATTCTGCTGCCGATTCTGCTGCTGGGGCTGCGCGCCGCCGTTCTGGGGAGCCTGGGGAGGGGGCGCC
>JACCYP010000027.1 GCA_013696425.1 Thermoleophilaceae bacterium | reverse complement strand
CCTCGAGAACACCGACCCGGTCCACAAGATCTCCGTGATCTCGCGCGGCCAGGCGCTCGGCTACACGATCTCGCTGCCGACCGAGGACAAGTTCCTCACCACCCGCGCGGAGCTCTCGGACACGATGGCGATGACCCTCGGCGGTCGCGCCGCGGAGGAGATCGTCTTCGGCGAGGTGACCACGGGCGCCTCCAACGACCTCGAGAAGGTGACCGCGACCGCGAAGCAGATGGTCATGCGCTTCGGCATGTCCGAGAAGCTCGGGCCGCGCGTGTTCGGGCACGACCACGGCCAGCCCTTCCTCGGCCGCGAGTTCTCCTCCGAGCCCGACTACTCCGACGATGTCGCCCGCGAGATCGACGCCGAGATCCGGCGCATCGTGGAGGAGGCACACCAGCTCGCGCGCCAGATCCTCGGCCAGCACCGCGAGGACCTCGACCACACCTCGGAGATTCTGCTCCGCCGCGAGACGATCGAGCGCGATCAGTTCCTGGCGCTGCTCGAGGGCAAGGCCGAGCTCGAGGTGTTCGGTCCGGACGAGCCCGTCCTGCCCCCGCCCCCGCCGCCCCCGGCCGCACCGGCCGACGAGCGCAAGCCCGAGCGCAAACCTTCGCCTCTCCCGAGGCCTGGCTTCGCCGGCGGCTCCGCGGACTGACTCGCGGCTGCAAACCGTCGCCTCGCTACGTCCTAGAATCTCGGCTTGGCCCACCAAGCCTTCGATTCTGCGTCCTTGCGAGGCTCGGTTTTCGCTCGTGAGTCAGCCCGCGGCCGCCGACTGGCTGAGAGCATCCGCGGCATGAAGCCGCTGCTGATGGGCGTCGTCAACGTCACGCCCGACTCGTTCTCCGACGGCGGTGAGTTCTTCGACGCCGACAGGGCGACCGCGCACGGGCGCGAGCTGCTCGCCGACGGGGCCGACATCCTCGACATCGGCGGGGAGTCGACGCGGCCGGGTGCCGAGCCGGTGGCGGAGGAGGAGGAGCTCCGCCGCGTGATCCCGGTGATTGAGGCGCTCGCCGGCAAGCGGATCTCGATCGACACCTCAAAGGCCGTCGTGGCAAAGGACGCGCTGGGCGCCGGGGCGGAGATCGTGAACGACGTGTCGGCCTTCCGCATCGACCCGGACATGGCCGGCGTGGTGGCGGAGTCGGGTGCCACCTGCTGTCTCATGCACATGCTCGGCGAGCCGCGCACGATGCAGGACGACCCGCGCTACGAGGACGTGGTGGGCGAGGTGAGAGCCTTCCTCGAGGAACGGCTGGCCTTCGCGATCGAGGCCGGTGTGCCCGAGGAGAAGATCTGGCTCGATCCGGGCATCGGCTTCGGCAAGACGCTCGTCCACAACCTTGCGCTGCTGCGTCGCCTCGACGAGATCGTGGCGATAGGGCGCCCGGTGGTGGTCGGCACCTCGCGTAAGCGCTTCCTCGGCGCAATCACCGGCCGCCCCGAGCGCGAGCGCGTGGCGGGCACGCTGGCCGCGAACGTGCTGGCGCTCGATCGCGGCGCCTCGGTGTTCCGGGTTCACGACGTGGCCGAGGCGCGTGATGCCCTCGACGTGGCCGCGGCTACGCTCACCGGCGAATGGACGACGACGAGCTGAACGGCAACGAGCCCTTGGTGAGCGTTGAGATCCAGGGTCTCTCGCTCTACACCCACCACGGGGTCGAGAAGGCCGAGCAGGAGGTGGGCCAGCGGCTCGTCTTCGACATCTCCTTCGACGTCGGTGACTGCGACGCGTTGGTCACCGACCGGGTGGAGGACACCGTCGACTACGCGGAGGTGTGCGAGCAGGTGTGGCTCGTGGCCCAGGAGCGCTCCTACAAGACGCTCGAGCGCCTGTGCAACGCCGTGTGCGACCGCCTGATCGACCGCTACGACGCCGACTCGGTGACCGTTCGGGCGGCGAAGCCCGAACCCCCGATCCCGCTGCATGTGGACGAGGTCGCGGTCGAGGTCTGGAAGGAAGCTCCGCGGGAGGGCGAGGACTGAGGCTCCAGATCCAGCTGGAAGTTGAGCCGGCTATAGGCGGCTTAAGTGCCGAGCGAATTCTGGAAACCGCGACGCGGCGAGCTTACGGCGAGCCCGTGAGCCCGCTCACCAGTTCTCTGACGACCTGGCCGATCGGCTGCGGGAGTGCTTCGGTGACCGGCTTGGCCGCGTCCCCGATGGGAGCGAGCGGGCTGCCCGTGGGGGCGGGTGTCGTGGGCGTGCCCGGAGCCGCGGGCGGATCGGCCGGCTGCTGGGTGGCCGGCTGGCGCGTGGTGCCCTGGCGCCGCGGCCCGGTGCGCGGC
>JACCYP010000248.1 GCA_013696425.1 Thermoleophilaceae bacterium | reverse complement strand
CACGCGGGTCACGCTTTCTCCCCCCGTCGATGCCGCGCAAGGGTGTCTTCGCGACGTTCAGCACCAGCCCCATCGCACCGAGCAGCACGATCAGGTTCGTGCCGCCGTAGGAGATGAAGGGCAGCGGAACGCCGGTGAGCGGCGCCATGCCGAGCACCGCGAAGAGGTTGAGCGTCGCCTGGGACATGAGCAGCGACGTGAGCCCGGCGGCCAGGAGTTTCCCGTAGCGGTCGCGCGCGGCCTTGGCGGCGCGCAGCCCGGCGTACCCGAGGAAGGCGTAGAGCGCCGCGACGGCGATGATCCCGATCAGGCCGACCTCCTCGCCGATGATCGCGAGAATCATGTCGGTGTGGGCCTCCGGCAGGTAGAAGATCTTCTGGACCGACTCGCCGAGGCCGTGGCCGAAGACCCCGCCCGAGCCCACGGCGATCATGGACTGGACGGTCTGAAAGCCGTCGCCCGAGGCATCCGCCCACGGATCGATGAAGGCGGTCATGCGAGCGCGCCGGTAGGGCTCGATCAGCGCGACGATCAACGCCAGGACGAACAGGATCCCCAGGATCTTGCCGAGCGTCTTCAGCGGGATCCCTGCCGCGATCAGCAGCGCCGCCATCGACATGCAGACGACGATCGAGGTGCCCATGTCCGGCTGGACCATGAGCAGCGTGCACGCGACCCCCGTGACGATCAGGATCGGCTTCAGCTGCAGCTTGCCGCGGCGTGAGAGCACGGTGACCGCGTAGAGGATCAGCGCGATCTTCAGCAGCTCCGAGGGCTGGAACACCAGCGGCCCCGCTCCGAGCCACCGGCTTGCCCCGTTCACCTCGCGCCCGATACCCGGCACCATCACCGCGACGGTGAGCCCGAAGGCCACCGTCAGGATGATCGGCGTGGCCTGCCGCAGGCCCTTCAGGCCCACCCGCGAGAGAGCGTGGAGCGCCACCAGCCCGAGCGCGGCGAAGAGCAGGTAGCGCTTGAGGTAGTGGGACGCGTCCCCCGGTCCGTCGAGCAGCGATTCGGCCGAGCTGGCGCTGTAGACCATCACCGCTCCCGCAGCGAGCAGGCAGAGCGTGGCTGTGTAGAGAATCGAGTACTCGAGCGGCGGCTTCTTGGCCATCCAGACCGAGTTCGCTACGCAAGCACGAGCTCCTTGAAATGGCGGCCTCTGGCCTCGAAGTTCTCGTACTGGTCGAAGGACGCGCACGCGGGCGAGAGCAGCACCACGTCGCCGGGCGCGGCGGCCACGCGCGCCGCCTCCACGGCGCTCGCAAGGTCGCCCACCACCTCGCCCCCGACCTCCTCCCTGAGCCGTTCGGCGGCCTCCCCGATCAGGTAGACCCCCGCCGCCCGTTCGCGCACGGGCGCGCGCAGCTCCTCGTAGGAGCCGCCCTTCAAGCTGCCACCGAGGATGAGGTGGATGCCGCCGGCGAAGGCCTCCACGGCCACCCGCGCCGAGGCCGGGTTGGTGGCCTTCGAGTCGTTCACGTAGAGCACGCCGCCGCGCTCGGCCACCTCCTCGAGCCGATGCTCGACGCCCGGGAACTCGGCCAGGCCTCGCTGCACCGCCTCGGCCGGCACGCCGCGGGCGAGCGCCGCCGCCGTGGCGGCCATGGCGTTCTCGTGGTTGTGTGCGCCGCGCAGCCGGAGCTCCCACGCGCCCGCGTCAAAACCGACCACCCGCCCCTGCCCCGGCGGATCGAAGCCCCCCGGCACCACGGCCACGTCGTCCGGGCCCTGGTTGGCGAACACCCGCAGCTTCGCGGCCCTGTAGTCCTCGAGCGTGCCGTGGCGGTCGAGGTGGTCCTCGGCCACGTTCAGCAGTACGGCGCACTCCGGGGCGAAGTGCTCGGTGTCCTCGAGCTGGAACGACGAGCACTCGCACACCACCACCGCGGCCGGGTCGGCGCGGCCCGCGAGGCTCGCGAGGCTCGCGAGCGCCGTACCCACGTTGCCGGCCACGAGCACCGGGATACCGGCGGCCCGGTGGATTTCTCCGAGCAGCTCCACCGTGGTGGTCTTACCGTTGGTCCCCGTCACGGCCACGAACTCGTTCGGCATCAGCCGCCACGCAAGCTCGAGCTCGCCCACCACTCCCAGCCCGCGCTCGTGCGCCGCTGCGATCACCGGCGCCTCCTTCGGGACCCCCGGCGACTTGACCACGGTCTGCACGCGGTCGAGCAGTTCGAGGCCGTCGGTGTGGTCGTGAGCCTCGAAGCCCGCGGTGTCCCCGCGTGGCTCGCCCGAGTCCGCGCCGATCACCTCGCCGTAGGGCGTGAGCATCTCGGCCGCGGCGATCCCGGAGCGCGCCAGGCCCACCACCAGGTAGGGCCCGGGAGGTAGGGCCGGGCGGGGCTTCATGCGCCCATCTAGCTGATCGACTGCTGGTAGAGCGTGAAGCCGATGGCCGCGCAGATCGCGCCGACAATCCAGAAGCGCAGGATGATCTTCGTCTCCGACCAGGCCATCAGCTCGAAGTGGTGGTGTATCGGCGCCATCAGGAACACGCGTCTTCGGAACCGCTGGAAGGCGACCACCTGGACGAGCACCGACAGCGCCTCGATCACGAAGATGCCGCCGAGGATGACCAGCAGCATCTCGGTCTGGGTCATCACCGCGAGTGCCGCGATGGCTCCGCCGAGGCCCAGTGACCCCGTGTCGCCCATGAACACCGACGCCGGGAACGAGTTGAACCACAGGAATCCCACGCACGCGCCGACCAGGCAGGAACAGAGGATCGTGAGGTCGGTGAAGCCGCCGGTGATAACGGTGATACCCGTGTAGGCGAGCAGCACGATGGCCGCGCACCCGGCCGCGAGCCCGTCGAGGCCGTCGGTGAGGTTCACCCCGTTCGAGGCTCCCGCCAGCACGAGGAAGATCAGGACCGGATATCCGTAGCCGAGGTCGATCGAGAAATCGAAGAGGCGGAAGCGCAGCGTCTCCGGGAGGCCCACGTGCTGCACGGCGACGTACCAGAGGCCGAGCGCGATCAGCGCCTGCACGAAGAGCTTGGTCTTGCCCGAGACGCCGAGCGAGCGCTTCTTCGCGACCTTCGTCCAGTCATCCACGAACCCGAGGCCGGCGCTCGCGATGGCGGTGGCGAACACGGCGAGCGACGCGGCGTCGTAGTCCCCGAGGATCAGGAACGGCACGGTGACGGCGAAGAAGATGAGCAGGCCGCCCATGGTCGGCGTGCCGGCCTTCGTGTGGTGGCCCTCCGGCCCGTCCTCGCGGATGTGCTGGCCGAACTCGCGGTTGCGGATGATCTCGACGAACTTCGGCCCCAGGAACATGCAGATGAGCAGGGACGCCATCCCCGCGATGAGCGCCTCGCCGAGCACGGCTAGCCGAGCGCCCGTTCCAGGCCGATGCCGCGCGAGCCCTTGAGCAGCACCCGATCACCCTCGCCGGCGAGCTCGTCGAGCAGCGCGCCGGCCTCCTCGGGTGTCGCCACGGAGTGCGTCTCGCCCGTGTAGCCCTCTAGGTAGCCGAGCGCGAGTTCGCCGACCGCGATCAGCACATCCGCGCCGTCGGCCTGCTCCCCCGCCTCGCGGTGGTAGCGCTTGGATTCATCGCCCAGCTCGAGCATCCCTCCGAGTACCGCTATGCGGCGCTCGGCAGGGGCCGCGGCCAGGTTCTCGAGGGCCACCCGCATCGACATCGGATTGGCGTTGTAGCAGTCCACCACGACCGTCACCCCGCCGGGCAACTCCACCACCTCGCCACGCATCTTCGAAAACTCCACCTCGAGGCGGCCGCCGGGCTCGACACCCACCGCCCGCGCGCACGCGAGCGCCGCGCACGCGTTGAGGATGTTGTGCGGCTCGTCGAAGGGCAGGTCGAGCTGCGCGAGGTCGACGGCCTCGACCGCTCCGCCGGGCCCGAAGGTCACCGTCTCGACGTCGTCGCGCAGGTAGGGCTCGAGCAGCGGCTCGTCGTGGGGCACCACGGCCGTGCCACCGGAGGGCAGCTCGGCGATCAGCTCCGCGTTCGTGGCGGCAACCCGCTCCACCGTCCCGAGCAGCTCGAGGTGCTCGGGCCCGACGTTCAGCACGAGGCCCACCTGCGGCTCGGCGATCCGTGCGAGCTCCGCCACCTGGCCCTCGCCGCGCATTGCCATCTCGAGCACGAGCACCTCGGTGCCCTTCTCGGCGGACAGGATCGTGAGCGGCAGGCCGATCTCGGTGTTCCAGTTCTGCGGCGTGGCGTGCACGCGCTTCCGGGTGCGCAGCATCGCGGCGAGGATGTCCTTGGTGGTGGTCTTGCCGGTCGACCCGGCGATGCCGACGGCGGGGCACCCGAGCTCGCGCCGCCACTGCGTCGCCAGGCGCTGGAGCTCGGCGAGCGGGTCGGGAACCTCGATCACGTTTCCGTCGAGGCCGGAGGCGTCGTTCACCACCACGCCCCACGCCCCGGCCTCCAGGGCGGCGGCGGCAAAGCGCGAGCCGTCGGTGTTCTCACCGGGAAGCCCCACGAACAGGTCACCCTCCCCCACCTCGCGCGAGTTGATCACCACGCGCCCGAACTCACGCTCCACGGAGCACCTCGCGCGCGACGCTCACGTCGTCGAAGGGCTCCTTGCGCCCGCCTTCGAACTCCTGCCCCTGCTCGTGCCCCTTGCCGGCGATCACGACCACGTCGCCGGCGGCGGCGCCCCCGATCGCGAGCGCGATCGCGGCGCGCCGGTCGACCTCGGACTCCACGCCCGAGCCGGTGCCCTCGAGGATCTCGGCGAGGATGGCCGCCGGCTCCTCGCTGCGCGGGTTGTCGCTCGTCACAACCACGCGGTCGGCCCCCTCGGAGGCCGCACGGCCCATCAG
>JACCYP010000016.1 GCA_013696425.1 Thermoleophilaceae bacterium | reverse complement strand
ATGCACGAGGGCTTCTGCCTGCCGGTGCTCGAGGCCATGGCGGCCGGCACGCCGGTGGTGGCGAGCAATTTGACCGCTCTGCCGGAGATCTGCGGCGACGCCGCGGTGCTGGCTGCCCCCGCGGACTTCGCCGAAGCGGTGCTCGAGGCGCTCGACCGCGCCGAGGAGCTACGGGCGAAGGGGCGCGAGCGAGCGAAGCTCTTCACCTGGAGGAGGAGCGCCGAGGCGATGGACGCGGCGATGGACGCGCTCCTCACCACCGACGACTGAGCGCTACCGGCAGGCGCCGAGCGAGTTCTTGCGACAGCCCTGGTGCTTGCGCGCCGACTTCACATAGGCGCGGTACCCCGGGGTCGAGGTGAGCTTCAACGTCATCGGGTCGTAGCGGAAAAGCCCGGAGAAGTGGAACGTGAACTCCTTGTAGTCGCTCGCCCACGTGTACCAGTGCACGCGCTCGACGCCGAGCTTGCGACGCTCCTTTGCGAGCAGGTCGTAGCTGCGCGACAGGCGCGAGGCCATTCCGCGGTCGTTCGTGCCGACGGTGCGCAGCGATGCCGGGACCTTGATCCGCCCGTCGGTGGCCGGCCAGGTGAGCTCGCTGACCCAGATCGGGACCTTGGCGTCCCCGCGCTTGCGCATCACGGCGCGTACACGCTTGATCACCTCGACCACCCCGCGCGGTGAGGCGGTGAACGGATGCAGCGCGACGATGTCGAAGTTGCCCTTCGCATCCCCCTTGGCGTAGAGCGAGTCGATCTCCTTCCAGGAGAAGTTCGTGAAGCCGGCGAGCACGACCTTGGCACGGCGGTCGGTGGTGTGAACGGTGTCGGCGGCGACCTTCAGCAGCTTGCCGTATCCCTGCTCCCAGTTGTCGGCGGTCCACTGGTAGCGCAGGTGCGCCTCGTTCCAGATCTGCCAGTGGCCGATCGGCTTGCGCGGCACGTCCGGGCGCTCGTTCCAGAATGTGCCGGCGTTCCCGTAGCGCTGGATGAGCGCGCGCAGGTACGCGGCGTACTGAGTGTTGTCGGTGGGGGGCGTGGAGCCGACCTTCGGATCGACACGCGCCCACGGCGGCGCGTAGATCACGACCGGCACCACGTCGAGCCCGTGCTTTCGCGCGCCGGCCACGATCTGGTCGGTGAAGGCGAAGGAGATCGGGCCGCCCGCCTCGGGCTGGGCCTCGCTCCAGTAGAAGCCGACCCGCAGCGACTCCACCCCGGACTCCGCCATCTGCTTGAAGATCGCCTCCTGTGTGGCGGGCGAGGCGGCGCGCAGCTCGTCGCCGTCGAAAACGGTCCCGTAGAAGCCCTGGGGCACGTCGCGGCGCGCCTCGGCGGCGGCCGGGATCCCGAGGCAGGCGATCAGGCTGAGTACGAGCAGCAGGCGCAGAGCGCGAGAGGATATGAACCCCCGTGCGCCTCCCCCTAGGCTTCGGGCATGAACGTGTGCGTGATCGGCGCCGGGTCCTCCGGCATCGCGGCGTGCCAGGTGCTGAAGGCGCGGGGCATCCCCTTCCAGTGCTTCGAGAAGGGGTCGGGCGTCGGCGGGAACTGGCGCTACGGCAACGACAACGGGATGTCGGCCGCCTACAAGTCGCTTCACATCAATACGCATCGGGACCTGAACACCTACGCGACGCTTCCGATGCCCTCCGAATACGCCGACTTTCCTCATCACACCGAGATGCAGGAGTACTTCGAGACGTTCGTGGAGCATTTCGGCCTCGCCGAGCACATCGCGTTCCGCACCGAGGTGACGGCCGTTGCCCCCTCCCCGGACGGGCGCTGGGAGGTGACGACCGAGCCGGGCGGCACGCGGACATTCGACGCCGTGCTGGTCGCGAACGGGCACCACTGGAACCCGAAGCTCCCGGACTTCCCGGGCGAGTTCGACGGCGAGACCACCCACGCCCACGACTACCGCTCGCCGGAGGACTACGAGGACAAGGACGTGCTCGTGATCGGCTTCGGCAACTCGGCCGTGGACATCGCCGTGGAGACCTCGCGCGTGTCCCGGATGACCTACCTGTCGGTACGCCGAGGCGCGCACGTGGTGCCCAAGTACCTGCGCGGCGAGCCGCTTTCGAAGCCCCCCGAGGGCATCGCGAAGAAGCTTCCGCAGCGGGTCCAGCTCGCGCTGATCACCAGGTTGATCAAGCGCGAGACCGGGCCGATGGAGAACTACGGCCTCCCCACGCCCGACCACAAGTTCGGCCACGCCCACCCCACCGTCTCGAACGAGCTGCTCGGCCGCATCGGGCACGGCCGGATCCGCCCCAGGCCGAACGTCGAGCGGCTCGAGGGCGACCACGTGCGCTTCGTCGACGGAACGACCCAGCACATCGACCGGATCGTCTACGCGACCGGCTACCGGATCACGTTCCCCTTCCTCTCCGAGGACCTGCTGCCGGTGCGCGAGAACCGCGTCTCGCTCTTCAAGAAGGTCGTGCCTCCCGATCTCCCCGGCCTGTACTTCCTCGGCCTCGTCCAGCCGCTCGGCGCGCTGCCGCCGATCGCCGAGGCCCAAGCGGAGTGGATCGCGGACCTGCTGCAGCAGCGCGCCGCGCTGCCATCCCCCGATGAGATGCGCGCCTCGATCGAGGAGGATCGGCGAGCGATCGAGAAGCGCTATGTCGACTCCACCCGACACACGATTCAGGTCGACTTCTTCCCTTACCTAAAGGAAATTGCAAGGGAGCGATCGAGGAATCGTCCAGTAACGGAAGGGAAAAATTGAGCTAGCCGGGGCACGGGCCGAAGCCACCTGTATGGAAGCCCTGTCTATGTCCCGCTATTCCCACGCACCACGCGAGCTGATGTCCCTAGCTGCCGGCGTTCTCTTCGGCGTCGGCGGCGTCCTCTCGGTCTTCCGCCTCGTGGTCCAACAGGAGGGCATCTACTCCCCGGGCATCCTCGTCAACGCGCTGGTTGCCTTCACGCTCTCGGCCACGCTGTTCGTGCTCGGCCGGCGCCTGCCCTGGTGGGCGCTCGAAGTGTGCGCCGTGCTCGCGGTGCTCCTGTGCGCGTCGGGCCTGCTCTTCGGAACCGAGCACGGCGGCATCGCCAGCGACAACGAGATGCTCTACCTGTTCCCGCTGATCTACGTGGCCTACTTCATGGGCCGCCGGGCGCTCGTCCTCTGCACCCTCCTCGCCGTCGGCTCCTACGGCGCGATCCTGGCCTACCACGGGTGGGACCCCTCCTCCTCCGGCCGCCTCATGACCACCACAATCGTCATGGTCGCCGTGCTGATCCTCGTCCGGCTCCTGCGCGACCGGGTCGACCGCCTGATCGGGCGCCTCGAGGCCACCGCGCGCACCGATGCCCTCACCGGACTGATGAACCG
>JACCYP010000171.1 GCA_013696425.1 Thermoleophilaceae bacterium | reverse complement strand
CCCCGGTGGCGCGGCCGGTGGCGCGCCCGGCGGCTCGGCGGCCGACGCGGAGCAGTTCAAGGAGTACTCGGACTGCATCGGCAAGGCCGACTCCTCGGACGTTCAGGCGATCCAGAAGTGCTCTGAACTGCTGAAGTAGCGCCGGTCAATTCCGAACTAGTCCACTTCGCGGCCCTTTCGGGCGCTGCCGTCGCCCTGCTGGTCGTCGACCTGAAGCTGTTCGCGCGCGGGCGCGATCCGAGCTTCAAGGAGGGCGCGTGGTGGTCGGTCGGCTGGCTTGTGCTCAGCCTGCTCGCCGCGCTCGTGCTGCTCGGCACCGACGGCTCCGAGGACGCGGTCCTCTACACGACCGTCTACCTGATCGAGCGCTCGCTCTCGCTCGACAACCTGTTCGTCTTCATCCTGCTCTTCGCCTACTTCGGCGTGCCCACCGAGCACCGCGCGCGGCTCCTGTTCTGGGGAATCGTCTTCGCGCTCGTGCTGCGCGGCCTCGCGATCATCGGCGGCACCGCCCTGATCGAGCAGTTCCACTTCGTGCTCTACATCCTCGGGGTGCTGCTCCTGGTGCTCGCGTTCCGGATCTTGAAGGGGGTCGAGGAGAACGTCGACCCGGACAAGAACATCATGGTCCGGCTCGTACGCAGGGTCTTCCCGGTGAGCGACGACTTCGACGAGGGCCACTGGTTCACCAAGATCGACGGCACCCGCCACGCGACCCCGATCTTCCTCTGCCTGGTGGCGATCGTGTTCGCCGACATCGCGTTCGCCGTCGATTCGATCCCGGCCGCCTTCGGCATCACCACGGATCCGTTCATCGTCTTCATGGGCAACGTGTTCGCGCTGCTCGGCCTGCGGGCCCTGTTCGTGCTCGTGGAGGGCCTGATGAAGCGCTTCCGCTATCTCGACGAGACGATCGCGATCGTGCTCGCCCTGGTGGCCGTGAAGCTGCTGATCGAGGACCTGGTGAAGATCGGCCCGCTGCCGAGCCTCGCCATGGTGGCGCTGGCCTTCGCCGTGGGCATGATCGCCTCGGTGGTGGTCGACCGCCGCGAGGCGCGCGACAAGGCCGCCTCCGGCTCCTAGCCGCCCTCGTCGATCTCGACGAGCGCGGCTATGTCTCCGGTGTCGATCGGCCGGCCGGCCGCGCGCTTCATCGAGATCAGGTCGTCGAGGACGGCGAAGGCGACGGTGGTGCCGGCGATCGTCACCTCGAGCGCCCGTTCACGAACCTGGCCGTACGGTGCGGCGCCGGGCGGTGTTGGATAGTCGACCTCGTGCTCGGACAGGCTGCGGACGATGGTGGCCGGGTCCAGTGGCGTCTCGCGGCGGGTCACCTGGCCCTGGCTTCGGCACCGGCGCGGGCAAGCTCGCCGGCGAACCGGTCCCAGGCCCAGGCAAGCTCCACGCGCTCGGCGGGCGACCGCGCGCGGGAGGCGCTCAGATGCGACGGGTCGAGGTCGTGCGGCAAACCCTCGGTGCCGAGCTCGAGCGTCTCCCCGAGGGCGAGCAGGATGGCGGCGAGCCGGGCGGCAGACGGCGACACCTCATCACCCTCGAGCCGGCTGAGCGCCGCCTGGGTGGTGCCGGCGCGGATGGCCAACCGCTTCTGGGAGAGCCCGTGTGCCAGGCGCCGGGCACGGATCAGCTCGCCGGGTGTCATGCACCAATTATGCCCGATCGGGCATATCAGGCGTAGAAGAAGACCACGCCGAGCACGGCGTAGACGGCCAGCAGCTGCACGCCCTCGAACCAGTTCGATTCGCCCTCGGCCGTGAGGTAGTTCGCGATCAGCACCGCGAACAGCATCCCGGCGAGCTCATAGCCGTTGAACACGAGCGCGAGCGGGGCGGGGCCGACGAAGAACGAGAGCAGCACGAGCACCGGGGCCACGAACAGTGCGATCTGGGCGCTCGACCCGACGGCGATGTTCACGGCGAGGTCCATCTTGTTCTTTGCCGCCACGAGCACCGCGACCCAGTGCTCGGCCGCGTTGCCGACGATCGCCACGATGAACACGCCGACGAAGAACTCCGACAGCCCGATCGACTCCGACGCCTCGGAGATCGATCCAACGAGGATCTCCGACATGAGCCCGACGCCGGCGCCCGCGAGCGCCAGCATCCCGACCGAGCGCCTGATGCTCCACTTGTGCTCGTGCACCTCGTCGCTGTGCGGGTTGAACATCGACTTGTGGGTGCGCAGCGAGAAGAGGAGGCCGGCCGCGTAGGTCACCAGCAGGATGATCGCCACGGCGAAGGAGAGGTGCTCGAGGTCGGTGCCGAAGTCGACGCGCTCCTCGGAGACCGACGGCAGCCCGCCCCCGTTCACCAGCTGGAAGACGGCCGGCAGGACGAGCGCGACCATCGCCAGCAGCAGCATCGCGGACTGCGCCTGCGCGGCGGTCACGTTGAAGGTCTGCTTCTCGCGTTTGAGGCCGCCGACCAGCATCGACGCGCCGAGCACGAGCAGGATGTTGCCGATGATCGAGCCGGCGATCGAGGCCTTGACGACCTCCTGAAGCCCTTCTCTCAGGGCGAAGAAGGCGATGATCAGCTCCGGCGCGTTGCCGAAGGTCACGTTCAGGAAGCCGCCGATGCCGGGGCCCGTCTGGGCGGCGATCTCCTCGGTCGCCTTCCCCATCAGGGCGGCGGTGGGGATCACCCCGAGCGCGGCGGTGATGAAGATGACCGTCGGCGAGGCGTGCACGATCTCGAGCACCACCGCCGCCGGGATGAACAGCGCGAGGACGTATGTCGGCTTCACGCGCATGCGGGGCGCGAGAGGCTAGCTATTCGTCGTCAGGATCCGGGTCTGGCTCGAGGGTCGGGTTCTCCTCGTCGTCCCCGAAGGTGTCCTCCTCGTCGAGCTCGGGCGAGACCTGCCGCCCGTCGCCGCCGTGGTAGGTGACCTGGAACTTCTCGAGCATCTCGTCGCGCTGTGCGTCGTCCACCGGCGAGTCGTCGGAGATGAGCACCCAGTCGGCGCCCTCGAACTCCTCGAGGTTGAAGATCTCCTGATCGAGGGAGGGCGAGTCGTCGACGACGACCATCACCTCCGTCTGGGGGTTGAAGTAGGTCCCGGGGCGGACGAGAAGGTCGTCCAGCTCGTATTTCCGATCGTCAGCCATCAGCAGGGGTTCTTATATCCCAATTCAGCCACCCAAATCCTTCATCTGCCGGTCGATCTCCTCATCCACGTCGAGCGGCTCCTGGCCGCGGCGCGCGCGCCGCTCGTTGCGGGCCACCACGAGCTGGCGGACCTCCTCGCGCAGCGCGGGATCCGTGGCGGGGGCGGCGGCGCTGGGGGTGAGGAGGGTGCTGAGCTCGGAGTCGATGTTGAGCGGAGCCTCCCCGCGGCCCACCCGGCGGTCGGACTTCGCCTGGAGCATCTGCCGCAGTTCGGCCTCCTGCTCGGCGCGCCCGGCGGCCGATTCGAGCGCCGGCCCGCGGCTGAGCTCCTGCTCGTGGCCGTCGAGCCCGAGCGAGCCCTTGCCTATCGAGTCGTAGGCCTTGCCCGAGCCGAAGAAGGCCAGCACGGCCACCAGCCCCGCCACCAGCGATACGACGATGATCACGGTGCCGAAATCCACGCGCCCTAGAGTCTGACGCGATGTGGAAGCGCCTACGCCGCCGCAGCATGGCCCCGAGCCGCCCGGTCCTCTACGCCGACCAGGTCGGCCTCGCGCTGTTCACCCTGATCGCGGTCGGAATCGGCACGTATTTCGTGCTCAATTGGCTACTGGGCTGACTTTTCGAGCCTTCCGGTACCATGGGCCGCTCTCATTGACTGACGAATCAATCGGCCGGGACTGAACCGGACCGAGCTAAGGAGCCCCGTGGTCGATTTCACGCTTACAGACGAGCAGAAGGACCTGCGCGAACTGGCGCACGACTTCGCCGAGAAGGACATCCGGAAGGTCGCCTGGGAGTACGACAAGGACAGCACTTGGCCGGACGACATCATCAAGAAGGCCTGGGAAGTGGGCCTCATGAACACCCATGTGCCCGAGGAGTACGGCGGGCCAGGCCTCGACTACCTGAGCGGCGCGCTCATCGAAGAGGAGCTCTCCTGGGGCTGCTCGGGCATCGCCACCTCACTCGGCGCGAACGGCCTGGCCGGCGCGCCCCTGCTGGTCGCCGCCAGCGAGGAGACGAA
This sequence comes from Thermoleophilaceae bacterium, assembly GCA_013696425.1. Lineage (GTDB taxonomy): Bacteria > Actinomycetota > Thermoleophilia > Solirubrobacterales > Thermoleophilaceae > JACCYP01. The sequence goes on along the minus strand of JACCYP010000171.1, from coordinate 1,042 downwards.
GCAGAAGTACCTCGGCATGCTCACCGAGGAGCCGAAGCTCGCCTCCTTCTGCCTCACCGAGCCCGACGCCGGCTCGGACGTGTCCGGGATGCGCACGAACGCCGTCAAGAAGGGCGACAAGTACGTCATCAACGGCTCGAAGTGCTTCATCACCAACGGCTCCTACGCCGACTGGTACACGGTCTATGCCAAGACCGACAAGGATGCCGGCCACCGCGGGATCTCCTGCTTCGTGGTCGACCGCGAGCTCGACGGCGTGACCGTCGACAAGAAGGAGGACAAGCTCGGTCAGCGCGCCTCGAACACGGCGACGATCTCCTTCAACGACGTCGAGATCCCCGAGGCGAACCTCGTCGGTGAGGAGAACAAGGGGTTCAAGATCGCGATGATGACCCTCGACCGCACGCGCCCCGGCGTGGCGGGCATGGCCACGGGCATCGCCCAGGCCGCGTTCGAGTTCGCTCGCGACTACTCCAAGGAGCGCGTGCAGTTCGGCGTGCCGATCGCGATGCACCAGGCGATCCAGTTCATGATCGCCGACATGGCGACCAAGATCGAGGCGTCCCGCCTGCTCACGTGGCAGTCGGCAGCGCTCCTCGACCAGGGCAAGCGCAACACGCTCGCCTCCTCTCACGCGAAGCGATTCGCCGCCGACTCGTGCATGGAGATCGCCACCGACGCCGGGCAGGTCTACGGCGGGTACGGCTTCATCAAGGAGTACCCGGTCGAGAAGCTGATGCGCGACGCGAAGATCATGCAGCTGTACGAGGGCACGTCGCAGATCCAGCGCCTAGTGATCGCGCGTGAGGTGCTCATGCCTCGCCAGGTGGAGGCGCCGGAGCCCGCCACGGCGTAGGTCCCTGCCGGAATCTCGTAGCAGGACAGGGGGTCGTCCTTCGGGGCGGCCCCGGTTCGTTCTAGCCTCTCGGTATGCCCCGGGGAGAAACGCGCAGGGCGGCCACCGAGGCCGTCGAGCAGGCAAAGCGCAAGCCGACCTCGGGTCCGATCACGGGCCAGCTGCGCAAGGCGGGCGTGCTGCCTC